>JANOFD010000419.1:0-8655 GCA_031413455.1 Rhodobiaceae bacterium | reverse complement strand
GTTCCCGCCGACGACCGCGGCCGCGTCGACCTCGCCGCGTTGAAATCAAAGCTCGGCCCCCACGTCGCCGCCTTAATGCTGACGAACCCCAACACCTGTGGCCTGTTCGAAAACGACATGCTGGAAATCTCCGCTGCCGTTCACAAGGCCGGCGCCTATTTCTACTGCGACGGCGCCAACTTCAACGCCATCGTCGGTAGAGTGCGCCCCGGCGATCTCGGCATCGACGCCATGCATATCAACCTGCACAAGACTTTCTCGACCCCGCACGGCGGCGGCGGCCCCGGTGCCGGCCCCGTGGTGCTCTCGGCCGCCCTCGCACCCTACGCGCCGCTGCCCTTGATCGTCCACGGCGCCAATGGCTTCGAACTCATCGAAGACAACGCGGCGGCCAAGGCCCACGACGCAGCCCCCTTCGGCCGCATGTGCGCCTTCCACGGCCAAATGGGCATGTTCGTCCGCGCCATGGCCTACATGCTCAGCCACGGCGCTGACGGTCTGGCGCAGGTTTCCGGGGACGCCGTACTCAACGCGAACTACATTTTGGCATCGCTGAAAGACGAAATCTCCGCCCCGTTCGGCAACGGCCCGTGCATGCATGAGGCGCTCTTCGACGACACATTTCTGAAGGACACCGGCGTCACGACGCTCGACCTCGCAAAGGCCTTGATCGACGAAGGCTATCATCCGATGACGATGTATTTCCCGCTCGTCGTCCACGGCGCCATGCTGATCGAACCCACAGAGACCGAATCCAAACACGCCATCGACGAGTTCATCAAAGTCATGCGCGGCCTGACCGCCGAGGCCAAAGCCGGCAACAAAGCCCGCTTCGAAGGCGCGCCGCATTTCTCGCCGCGCCGCCGCCTTGATGAGACCGCCGCCGCCCGCAAGCCAATCCTGCGCTGGACCCCGCCCGCTGCATCCACGGCGCAAGCGGCGGAGTAGGGATTGTCGAAGCCGGTGAGTGAGCCTACAGTGATTGCAACGAGATGGAGCTTCAAGCCATGGCAACCGATTGGAACATTCAGGGCCCGATGATCACGAGCTGCAACTGCGAGTTCGGCTGCCCGTGCCAGTTCAACGCGCTGCCTTCGCACGGCCACTGTCACGCGTCGGTCGGGATGAAGATCACGCGCGGCCATTTCGGAAAGACGAAGCTTGACGGTATGGCCTGGGCGGCAATCTTCAAATGGCCGAAGGCGATCCACGAAGGCAACGGTGAAGCACTCGCGGTGATCGAGCAAAGCGGCACGCCGGAGCAACGCGAAGCCGTGCTGAAGATCATCACCGGTCAAGAGACGACGCCCGGCGCCACGATCTTCAACGTGTTCGCCGGCACGCTCACGAAATTTCATGAGCCGCGTTACGCCAAAGTCGACATCGATGCCGACTACAAAAAGGTGACTGGCACGATCCGCGTCGCGGGGATCACCGAAGTCAAGGTGGAACCAATCAGAAATCCAGTCACTGGCGCCGAACACCGCGCCCGCGTGACGATTCCCGCCGGGTTTGAATATCACGAAGCCGAGTACGGCAGCTCGACCGCCAAGACCGGCGAACCGATGCCGCTCGCCTGGACCGGCAAGCATGGACATATCACGATGATGGATATGGGCCCGAACGGTCCGCGTCACTGATCGCACATGCAGGAAAGCGCAGGCGCGCGCACGCCCCTCATCGCGCAAGACACGATTGTCGCGCTTGCCGCAGTCGTCATAGCAAGCGCGCTCGCATGGTGGTGGCTGATCGCCGCGCACGGGGGTATGAGCACGCCTGACGCGGGCATGGACGCGATGACCGCCATGGGCTGGACCCCGGCCTACGCGGTCTCAATGTTCGTGATGTGGACGATCATGATGGTGGCGATGATGCTGCCGTCCGCCTTGCCCATGATCCTGCTCCACGCGCGCACGGCCAAGGATAGCCGTTTCGCAACGGTCGCCTTCGCGTCCGCTTATATTGCCGTGTGGACGGGCTTCTCCGCGCTCGCCACGATCGCACAGTGGCTTTTGAGCGAGATCGGTGTGTTGAACGAAGCGATGCAGCTGCACAGCAACGTGTTGGCAGCCGTGCTGCTCGCAGGCGCAGGCATTTATCAGCTGACGCCGTTGAAGCAGCTTTGTCTGAGCCACTGCCGCGCGCCACTCACCTTTCTCATGCAGCATTGGCGTCCGGGCGTGACGGGAGCGATCCGCATGGGTCTCGCCCACGGCGCTTATTGCGTCGGGTGCTGCTGGTTCATCATGGCGCTGTTGTTCGCAGGCGGCGTCATGAACCTGATCTGGATCGCCCTCCTTGCCGCCTTCGTGATGGCAGAGCGCCTGCTACCGTTCGGTGACCTGGTGGGCAAGATGGCAGGCGTCGGTGCGATGGGGTTGGCAGTGTATGTACTGGCAGCCGGCAACTGACCCGGTGCGGCACGAAGCGGAATTCCGGCGCATTTTCGAAGCGGACCCCGGCATCACCACGCTCCTTGCCGCGATACGAACGTTCGAGGCGCCCGACCTCTGGCTCGTCAGCGGCGCATTGTTCCAAACCGTCTGGAACGTCCTCGAGCGCAAACCACGCGGGCACGGCATCCTCGACTATGACCTCTTCTACTTCGACCCCGACACTTCCGAAGAAACCGAAGACCGCTGGATCAAACGCGCCGCCAGCCACTTCGCCTTCGCTGGCCGCGAGGTCCAACTGCGAAACCAGGCACGCGTCCACCTCTGGTATCCTAAGAAGTTCGCCATTCCGTACCCGCAACTGCACTCGTCCTGCGACGGCGTCCGCCAATTTCTGATGCCCGCCTGCATGGTCGCAGTGCGGCCGCAGCCGAACGGCGTTGAGCTGTTCGCGCCCCTGGGCCTTGACGACATCTTCGACCGGCTGATCCGTCCGAATCCGCTCTGGCAAGGCCCTCTGCGTCCGAGATATCTGAAAAAGGCGGAGCGTTATATGCGAGACTGGCCGTCGGTTCGTTTCGCACCGGAGGAAGCCGCATGATGTTTCGAATGTTCGCAGCCCTCATGTTCGCAGCCACCTTTGCGCTGTCGGCCCACGCCGCGGACAACATCCTGCGCCTCGCGCCCATGGACGAAGGCTCAGGCGATGCGTCGTTCCTGAACTTCCGCAACGAGTTGAAAGCGATCATCTCCCGCAAGGACGCAGCCGCGCTCATGAAACACGTCGCACCCAATGTAACCAACAGTTTCGGAGGCGGCTGGGGGGCGGCCGACTTCAAAAAGACGTGGAAGCTGGGCGACCCCAAGAGCCTGTTGTGGCGCGCGCTATCAATCGTCGTGGAATACGGCGGCAATTTCGACAGCAAAACGACGTTCAGCGCGCCCTATGTCTACAGCGCGTGGCCCGATGACGCCGATCCCTACATCACTGTGGCCGTCGTCGTACCAAACGCCGTTCTGCGTACAGCGCCTCGCGCCGATGGCGCCGTAGTACGCAGGCTAAACCACGATCTGCTTGAAGTCCTCAAATCCGCAGGCAAATCGCAGCACGAAGCCGGGCCCAACGACTGGGACGAAGTGAAAGACGCCGGGGGCAAGCATGGTTTCGTCCCTGCGAGCGAAGTCCGCAGTCCCGTCGACTACCGCGCCATCTTCGAGAAGCGCAGCGGCAAGTGGGTCCTCGCCACCTTCATCGCTGGCGATTGATGGCGCAACAGGTCTCATTGAACCTCGAACGCACTGCGCCCTACGATTGGTCCTTGCTGGTTAAGTTCCTTTCAGCCCGCGTCATCCCCGGTGTCGATCATGTGGTGGCGAATACCTACAGCCGGACCATCTCGATGGGGCGGGGAACCGGCAGTCTCACCGTCTCGCCGGCCGCAAAGGCTTTGTCGGCGCAGGTTCATTTCACCGGCTCAATCGATGAAGAGTTCGTCTCAAAAAAGCTGCGCCGTCTCGCCAACACCGATGCGCCAATTGGCGAAATCATCAAGCACTTCGCGCGCGACAAAATCCTGGCACCACTGATGCGCAAGCGCCTCGGCCTGCGTGTCCCCGGTGTTTGGGATCCCTTCGAACTCGGCGTGCGCGCGATCTTGGGCCAGCAAGTCAGCGTCGCGGGCGCAACAACGCTCGCAGGCCGCATCGCGCTCAAATTCGGCAGGAGAATCAAAACCAGCTCGCCAAAGCTCACCCATATTTTTCCCACGGCCGCATCCATGGCAGAGGCAAACTTGAGCGGCATGGGTCTCACAACCCGGCGCGCCGCGACGATCACCGGTTTCGCGAAAGCTGTCTGCGCCGCACCTGGCCTTCTCGACAGTTCAAAACCGCTTGACGAATTCGTAGCAGACCTAGTCAGCCTCGACGGCTTC
This sequence comes from Rhodobiaceae bacterium, assembly GCA_031413455.1. GTDB lineage: Bacteria > Pseudomonadota > Alphaproteobacteria > Micropepsales > Micropepsaceae > SZUA-430. The sequence continues at coordinate 4,328 of JANOFD010000419.1, read as the reverse complement.
GGCCCGTGGACTGCGCACTACATGGCCATGCGCCTGGGCTACACCGATGCGTTCCCCGCCTCCGACCTCGGCATACGCAAAGCGCTCGCGATGGTGACTGAAAACGAAGTCATCCGCATCGCCGAACCCTGGCGCCCCTACCGCGCCAGCGCGGCAATGCATCTATGGATGTCACTCAGTGACTAGGGCGCTGCGCCTCTTCGTCGAACGAGTCAAAACCCCGATCGGCGTGTTGCTGATCACGCATGACGGCAAGCGTCTCGCCAACATCGCCTTCGCAGACCGGGAGGACCGCCGGGGGAAAGAGCTTGCCCGCGACTTCCCCGATGCCGATCTTGAACGCGTACGCGTTCGCGAACGCTCGCGCTTCGCGACTTCGCTCGAATGCTATTTCGAAGGTGACATATGCGCGATCAATCGACTACCCGTCATCGACTTCGGCACGGAGTTCCAAAAGCACTGTTGGAAAGAGCTCCGTCGCGTCGGCGCCGGAACAACCCGCACCTACGGCGAACACGCCCGCGCTATTGGCCGCCCGAATGCGCCCCGTGCTGTGGGCCACGCCAACGCCTTCAACCCGATCTCCATCGTCGTACCCTGTCACCGCCTGATTGGCATCAACGGCTCCCTCATCCACTACGGCGGCGGCCTTGAGCGTAAGCTTTGGCTGATAGAACATGAGGCCCGCCATGCCTGAGCCGAAACAATGCCCGTCCAGGTACTAGAGCGCGCATCGCAAGCTACGCCAGCCTGACCGAAGGCCCCCATCGGCTGCAGCCCACGTACGCAAAAGCTCCGGTCGGCGCGGCCACTTCCCCGCAAGCGGGGGCAGTCCCTGCGCAGTTCTTACTGCTGCAGGGGATGGGAAAACGTCCGCACTCTCGTATCAACTCTTTAGGCTACTGGTATAACCCTACTCCGCCGCCTGGGGTTTGAGCTTTTCCACCGGTTGGTCAAGGCGGCCAAGAAGCGGGGACAGGACCAACAGCGCGGCGCCGATTCCGGTTCCCCACAACGCGATTGTCGTGAAAACGTCGTTGTATGTGGCCAACGCCTTGGCCGGATCCAGCACCTGGCCCGCAATCGTTTCGGTGGCGGCGAGTTGGGCGATGAGTGCGGAGAGATAGCCCGCGGCCGCGGAGGCCAAAAACCACGTCGCCATGATCGTCGCGATAATTGCGGGCGGCGCCAGCTTCGACATCTGGGATAGGCCGACCGGGGACAGGCACAACTCGCCGGTCGTGTGCAGCAAATAGGCCAGAACCAGAAAAATCATCGGCACGCGGAAATCCGCGCCGGCGAAGTTCTCGGAGCCCCAAACCAAAAGAAAGAATCCCGCACTGACCTGCAACAGCGCCAGCGCGAACTTTGCGGGCGGGTTGGGATCAAGCCCGCGTCGCGCCAGGAACGCCCAAAGTGCCGCGAAGGCCGGCGCCAGCAACAGAATGAAACCGGAGTTGAACGACGCCGTTTGCGCCGGCTGAATGGCGACGCCGAAGAGATCGAGCACCGTATTGCGTTCAGCAAATAGTTTGAGCGACGACCCAGCCTGATTGAACAACGTCCAGAAAACGACGGCGGTCGCAATCAATAGAAGCGCCAACATCAGTCGCGCGGTCTCGGCCCGCGTGCACTTGCGAGCCATGAATGCGCCGATATAGATCAGCACGCAAACAGCACCGGCAAAGAGCGCGTAACCGACCAGATCAAAGCGCTGCACGAACGCCCAAACCAAACCAAGACCTGCGAGCGATGCCAGGTATATCGCCCACTCCAGAGTGATCGGACCCAAAACGGATTTGGTGAGCTTCGCCGGATCGGGCGGCTCGCCATGGCCTTCGAGCATCGGTTTGCCCCAGACGAAAACCAGATAGCCCACGAGCATCCCCAAACCTGCCAGGCCGAAACCCAACCACCAGCCGAACTCCTGGCCCAGCCAGCCGCACAGGATAGCCGCCCAAAAGCTGCCCAGATTGATGCCGTAGTAAAACAATGTGAAACCGGAATCCCGGCGCGGATCGGACTTGGGATAAAGCTGCCCGACGAGCGACGAAATATTCGGCTTCAGGAAACCAACACCCATCACAATCAAAGCCAACGCCATATAAAACACACCCGCAAAGAACGGATCGCGACCTCGGACAGAAAGTTCGAATGTGCCCTTGGGCAGGGTCGCGGGCAGCGCCGCATCTGCGGCCAAGTCCGTGATCGTCAGGCCGCCGTCTTTGCCGGCCACGAATGAATAGGCACTTTCGCCCACGACGAGTTTGACATCGCGCGCCCGGCCGCGGCCCTCAACTTGAAAAACATACTCAGACCCTTGATAGGTCAGCACTTGCGTGGCGGCCGGCCCCTCGACCGCCATCAGCGAGTGTCCGGCGACCAACAACAGCGCGCCGAAAGCCACCGCCTTGCGCGTGCCTAAATAATGATCGGCAAGCGAACCGCCGACCAGAGGCAGCAGATAGACCAGCGCGATATAGGCGCCAACCTGACCATTGGCGAACTTGTCGTCGTAAAGAAAATGCTGCGTCAGATAAAAGATAAGCAGAGCCCGCATGCCATAGTAGGAAAAGCGCTCCCACATCTCGGCGAAGAACAGGATCATCAACCCGCGCGGATGGCGGCGCAACTGCAGCACCACAGGGATCGCCGTGATCAGCGTGATAAGGACGCCGGCGATGACGATTATGTTCATGGTTTGCCGATTGTTTGGAGTTGCACCACTTCACAAAAGCAGGTGAGGCGGAAATGCGCAAGCTCCCGCTTGTGGGCCAGAGGGTTTGCGCCGTGTGCCCACGGTGATAGGGTGGCGGCCTTTTTCCGGCTGGGTGAGTTGCATGCGATTCCTTTCGACGAATTTCGTACTTGGTTGGGCAATGGTGTTAGTCCCTGCGGCGCCGGGCGCGTGGGCAGCTGATGACGTGCTCGAAGGCTGGGATCAGTACAAATTCGGCATGACGATCGAGCAGTTGCGGGCCGTGCCCGGCGTCGCGTGGGGCGAGACTCAGAACGAAGAAGTCAAACTCTACGATGTAAAGTTCACGTTTCTGGAAGCGGCTGCACCAGCCAAGATCGGGACCGGCACTTACAATCTGCGCATCGACTTCAAGCCGGAAGTCGGTCTCACGCGGATAGGACTGGAGGACAAAACGCCGGTGAAGTCGATTGCCGCGAGCGAGCGCAAGTTTACGAACGCACTCGCAGAGCTGGAACGACGGCACGGTGCGCTCGGCACGAATTCGAAGGTGGGTCGACGGACACTCCATTCGGCACGTTGAACAACACTTGGCGCAATGCGCCAACAGGCTCATCGAAATACAGCTACCTGATTGCGACAATGCAGTTCAAACCGGATGATCCGGTGCGCCGGAGCATGAATGCAAGCGCGTGCGCCACCGGCCTCGATCAAGGCTGAATGCGTTCCATGACCGTGCATGCATACATGCAGATAATCATGAAAGTGGCTGGAGGCAAAAAAGCCGGATTTCTTTGGAAAACAAAGTTAAAAGGAGCTTGTATGCACGTATGCATACGTTGGTATATACACAGACCATCAGCGATTACGGTGACAGTGCCTGTGGGTGGTCCTGAAATCTGTTACGGTTTTATTACGCAATGTGACGCGTTTGTTACGCCGAAAATGGCGGCCAGCCGCCAGTGTTACGCTGTTACGCTTGGGTGAAGTTAGTGTTTGAGTTTCAAACCTACGTTGCCAATCTCACGCTAAAACGCAAAATCGCGAAAGGAACAAGAAAGGCAAGTCCATTTGCGCTCGAGAATACCAACGGCCGGAAGTCTTGAACTTTAACACTGCCGTTTTCGCGTGAGAGCCTCTTTTGCGCCTTTGTTGTCACTTACGGATGATAGTGGGTACTAGTGTTCCGCCCCAAACGTCAGAATCCGGTGTTCGCTCGCTCCGCGCCAGTCGCGGAAAAAGCGCCGCAGGGGAGCTTGACTGCGCCAAAACAGTTCCGTATATGTTCTAACTTCGGTGTTGGGATTATGGCAAACCCTTCTTGCCGCTGCGACTTGACAATTGAATAGGTTTTTAAAGTGGAGTCTCGGGGAAGTGGCGGTCTCCTCGACGTGCCCGTGATCTATGCAAAAATGGAGCGGCAATTCCCCAGGCAAGATATGGCGCTGGTGGCGTGGGGACACCGTGTCTGCAGGCAGAGTAGGACAAGCGAGACAGGACAGTGTTCTAGGGCTGTGTCCGATGTCCTGTTTGTCCTAAAACGAGTGGCTAAAACCAGCCGCTTTTTCCGCAAAACAGGACAGCCGCTTTGCCAAATCGCCTCTTTAGCCCACGAGTGGAACGCAAGTGC
>JANOFD010000418.1:0-1830 GCA_031413455.1 Rhodobiaceae bacterium | reverse complement strand
TCTGGCTTTTGTAATAAATGTAAAAGCCATTATGATTTAATGGTTTAATACTTTTAATTCAGCAGGGTTGTGTTTGTATTTAAATATAAAAGGAAAACAAAATGCCAAGACCAAAGAATAAGCAGCAAAAGTGAATTTGCGACTCACACCCCTCAATACCGAAACATATGCCCGATCCGCACCACCGCCTGGCTCGTCTGCGACGCATAGTGCGGGTTGAGCAGGCGCTCTTTGACTTGCGCGTTTTCGCCGACGGCGGCAAAAAACTCCGACCCCGGCGCATACTCCCAGCGGTAGCGCACCGAACCGCTGAAGGTGTTGCTCAGATTGTCAAACTGGAACTCGCTTTGGATAGTCATGTCGGGTGAGAAGTTCACATTGACCTTCAAGGACGGCACGTAAATGCTGACCGATCCCGTCGGCATGTCGATGAACGCGGTGGCCATGCTTGGAATGAGTTCCCAGGTCTCGTCGGGCCGGTAGGACAAAAACACGCTCGCCTGCACCGCTTGCCCGTCATAGAAATCGCAGCACGACACACCCATGCCCAATGACCACGAGCGTTTCAGGCTGGTATTGAGATTCATATCCACACTATTCCAGCGATGCGTGCCCGCCGAAACCACGGCAGCCCCGCCGACGCCGAACGCAAAGGGCACAACCTCGACATTGCGGACCAAGTTCACGAACGCCTGGTCGCCGCTTTTGTTTTGTGCGCCGAAATAGACCACGCCGCCATACGACTGTAGCTCGTTGGAAAGATCCGTCGTCGCCCGGTGCTGCACGCCCACATTGTACCATTGCAGATACGGGTTCTCGATGCGCTTGAAATACTGCACATTGAAAATCCCGTCGCGAATGCCCGTGCGATTCACAAAGCCCAGCGCCGGGGTGAAATTTTCGCCGACCTCGCGCAGATCCAGACTCCAACCCCAGGGTTCGTTGGGATAGGCGATGGAGAGCGCATACTGGTTGTCGTCACCATTCAGCGACGACTGGCTGCGCAACACGCTTGTGTCGACGATCAGCTGCTTGTCACCAAGGAAATTGGAGTCGTGATACTGAAAGTCGCCGCCGAACACGGTATTGTCCGTGTCCCCGGTGGGGTCGCCGTTCGTGAACATGACCCCGAATTTCGACTCGGCCAGCACCGGACGCGACACCCGCGCCACCGACAGCACCTGGCGCTCCGAGCCGACAAGCCCGTCCGCGAGCGCCGAGAACGCGCCGATATTCCAGTCGCCGACCGTGCCCGACAACTTGCCGCCGGCAACGATTGAAACCGGAAGCCCGTCCACCAGGCCAATGTTGCGCGAAAAGAATGCGGCCCCGTTCGGGTCGACCTGGAACGAACGCCCGCCGAACTCAAACGCCGAGGCGTCCTGCAGGAAAAAGTCACGCGTCTCGGGAAGGAACAGCGCAAAGCGCGAGGTATTGATCCGCCGTTGATCGAGCGGCGTGTTCGAGAAATCGGGATTGGCCGTCAGTGTCCCCGTAAGATTGGGCGTAATCTTGTAGAAGACGTTGCCGCTGAACGCGAGCTTCGTGTCATCTTCGCTGGCCAACGGATCCCACTCGTGCTTGTAACGCACGGCGCCGAACGTCTGGATGTCGAGGCCCAGGCCCTGGCTGATCCCCTGGATGCCGCTGAGAGTCCCGATATTCGTCAGATCGAAGGTATTGATCGTGGGGTCTGCCGATGTCCAGCGCACGCGTTCAGAGATGCGCCACATGCGCCGGTAAAGATCGAGCCCCCAATCCTTGCGCGCGGCGTCAAAGGAAATGCTGCGGAACGGAATTTCAACTTCAACGGTCCAGCCATCCGCGACG
>JANOFD010000417.1:0-4562 GCA_031413455.1 Rhodobiaceae bacterium | reverse complement strand
GATCTGAAGCAGTTCAAGTCTATTTGCACTAACGGCCATGGATCAGTACCTCAATTTTGTCCGGCTGTGCCGGCGGTCTTTCTGCGTTTCAAATCTTGCTCAATAAGCGCATCAGTCAGCTGGAGCTTTGCCTCTCCGATGGAGGCGTACGGAATGGCCAACTCGCCACGGCTTTTTTCCGCACCCATTTCCGTTTCAATGATGACATCCTCGCCTTTGAGACCCTTCAATGTCCCACGCACACGTTTGCGGCCATCGAGTGGAAATTTCAGTTCAATCTTGGCTTCATGCCCTGCATAAAATTCGAAATCTTTCCGCCGCGTCAGTGGCCTGTCGATCCCTGGCGACGACACCTCAAGCACATATTCCCCTTCAATCGGGTCGTCCTGCTCAAAAGCCGTTGAAATTGCAACGCTCAAGCGAGCACAGTCATCCACGAGCATCGTACCGTCCGCTCGCTCCGCCATTATTTGCAGCACCGGGCGGTGTGAACTCGTGACCCGGACACGCACAAGCGAATACCCCATCGCCTCCGCAATAGGGGCGATCACTTGCTCTAGCTCGGAAACGCGAATGCTCATGCCCTTGCCTTCAAGCCCCGGACAAACGCCTTTCGCGCCCGGCTGAGTTACACTCAGCCAGCGAACAAGCAGTCATCTTGTCCGGGAATAGGCGCCTTCATAGCGTGACCTCGCCTGCAGGCCAAGCTCAAAACGCTGGTCACACCCTGAAAAATCTGAGGTAAACGCATCTCCGGCCAGCAGCATGCGCCTTTTGCTCGTAGCGGGTCGGCGTCCAATCATCAGGCCGGACGCGCCAATCAGCCGCACATTCTGCGGCCCATTGAAACCGGGTATCAACCATCAAATGCCTCAGCGTCCATCCGGCATAGTCACCATGATCGGTCGCCACCCTCAACTCGCCACCTTGTTTCAGAACGCGCGCAATCTGCGACAGCGTTGAAGCTTGAATGAACCGCCTTTTGTGGTGCCGTATCTTGGGCCACGGGTCTGGGAACAGCACATACACTGCCGACAACAATTGGGTTGGCACGCGTTCGAGAACCTCGCGGGCGTCACCTTGATGTATCCGCACGTTTGTCAACGCGCAGCTATCAATTTGCGTCAGCAGCTTTGCAACGCCGTTGGCATAGGGTTCGCACCCCACAAACCCGGAGTCAGGCTGTCTGCTCGCAACGGCTGCAAGATGCTCACCGCCGCCGAAACCAACTTCAAAGGCAAAATTCGTTGCCGCAGGAAAGAGCGCCTCGAAGTCCAGCGGTCCTTCGGGCAACGTCAATGCAGGCAGGAGTGTACGGACAAGCTTTTGCTGGTTGCCACTCAGCGGCCGTCCGATGCGCCGTCCATAAAGCTCGCTTCGCCGCTGGCCAACCTCGATCAGGCGAAAGCGCTCTTCAATTGCGAAACCAGATCGGTCCGCTCCCAGGAGAACCCGCCATCACGTTCCGGGGCCCTGCCGAAGTGCCCGTAAGCCGATGTTCGCGCATAAATCGGGCGGTTCAAACTCAAATGCTCCCTGATCCCGCGCGGCTTGAGGCTGGCCATTTGGGGTAATTCTCTCTCAAGCTTCGCCTCGTCCACCAAGCCGGTTCCGTGCAAATCGACGTAGAACGACATCGGGTCGGCAACGCCGATGGCGTAAGCGATCTGGATTGTACAACGATCTGCCAATCCGGCAGCAACAACGTTTTTGGCAAGATAGCGCGCCATATAGGCCGCAGACCGGTCAACCTTGGTTGGATCTTTTCCTGAGAATGCGCCACCACCATGCGGCGCGGCACCGCCGTATGTATCAACAATGATCTTGCGTCCGGTCAGGCCGGTATCGCCGTCCGGACCTCCGATGACAAACCGTCCGGTTGGGTTCACAAACAACCCCTCGTCCGGACACATCCACCCTGCCGGCATCACCGCTTCAATGTAGGGCTTGACGATGGCGCGCACATCGCGCTGATCAAGCCCATCAATATGCTGGGTCGACACGACAATTTTTGTTGCGCCAATTGGCTTGCCGTTTTCATATTGCAAAGTGACCTGGCTTTTCGCGTCGGGCAGCAATTCTCTTGCCTTGCCCGAGCGGCGAGCATCGGACATCGCCTTCAGAATGAGGTGAGAATAGAAAATTGGCGCCGGCATGAACTCTTCGGTTTCCCGGCAGGCATAGCCGAACATGATGCCTTGATCGCCCGCACCCTCGTCTTTGTTTCCAGCCGCATCAACGCCAACCGCAATGTCGGCAGATTGAGAATGGACCAGGCATTCGATTCGCGCCTTGCGCCAATCAAAACCTTCTTGATCATAGCCGATATCTTTGATCGCCAACCGCGCGGTTTCGATCATGTGTTCATGGCTCACGGTTTCAGGGCCACGAACTTCCCCGGCGAGGACAACACGGTTAGTTGTCGCCAATGTCTCAAGCGCCACGCGCGCTTCCGGCATGTGCCCGAGAAACAAATCAACGATGGAGTCGGAAATGCGGTCACAAACCTTGTCGGGGTGACCTTCCGAAACCGATTCGCTGGTAAACAGGTAATTCTTGCGCGATGACATTGTGTGTTGCTGCCAAAAAAAGAAAACCGCGCCATTCGCGAACGCGAAAAGCGCGGCTTTCTGTCAGGGATGATCAGTTACGTCAAGCGCGTTGCGCTTCCCGCAGCTCCACAACCCGGAAATCTGGATAGACGGCTTCTTCGTCACCCGTCAGAGATTTCACCAAGTCCAGCATGCGTTTACGCACGCGTGGGTCATTTATCTTTGTAAAGGCTCGGACAAGCTGGAAGCCCTCAGCACTCGAGAGGAACTCCATCATGTATGGACCGGCTTCGATATCCACGGACGACGACTGACCATTCGTACGGCGCACGCCATGCTCAGGGCCCAGATCGTCGAAGAAATACGACACCGGAACACCGAGTATTGTTGAAATATCATAGAGACGGCTGGCACCAATTCGATTGGCGCCTTTTTCATACTTTTGCACTTGCTGAAAAGTCAGACCCAGCAGTTCACCGAGCTTTTCCTGACTCATTCCAATTAACATGCGGCGAAGACGAACGCGACTTCCGACATGCGCATCAACAGACGAGGGTTGTTTTTTGGCCAAGGGGGGACTCCTTATACGACTGACAAGATACCCGACTGCTGCCACCAGCTCGCAATCAAGCTTCCACGAAAACGTCGTTATTGGCAGCCATCTTTTATAGATGGCTTTGCCCCCGCATTTCGAGACCCACGCTACGCAAGCGCGGAAAGATAATTATTGGAGGTCTAAGCCGCTGCGACCCCTCGCATTGCGGCCATGGAAAACCAAGTGACCCCCAGTAGCCATCTCGATCTCAATGATTCTCACTTAATGCTACATCGTTGTAACGGTCAACTGTCTTAAAGGGCTAGTTCGAGAAAAAATAAGGGCGCCACCTACGAGAACGAGCAGCATTGCTGCAAAAATCCCGTCTCGGGCGAGTCCGAATATCGTTGCATTTAGAGGCTTTGGAAGCCGTGAATCTACAACACCCGATTCGCCGAGTGGAAGCGACACAATGATTCGCCCATAAGGATCTATGACGGCAGAGACCCCCGTATTGGCACTCCGGACGATCGAGAGCCCTTCTTCCACCGCACGAACTCTCGCAATACCGAGATGCTGATATGGCCCAGCCCAAGGCCCGAACCATGAATCATCTGTCATGTTAAGCAGCCAGCTGGGCCGCATGCCATCTTCCACGACGGCGGATGGAAAGATAGCCTCGTAGCATATCAAGGGCCCAAACGGCGGCGTACCAGCGATGGCTAGTGTTTTGACGCCGCCGCCACTGCTGAAACCGCCGTTTGAACCAGCCAATTGAGTGATGCCTAATTTCTCAAGCCAATAGAACAGCGGCAAGTATTCGCCAAACGGCACCAGGTGAGACTTGTCGTAAGTTGCAAGTTGCCTGCCGGTGCCATCAATCACCGCCATGCTATTGAAATATTTTTTCGGCTCGCCTTCGTCGAATCTTTGAGTGCCCGTCAGCAACAATGCTCGATCATGCAGGACCTCGCCGATAACCTCCAATGCACCATCTGTCGAAAGCATAAAAAACGGTGGAGCCGCCTCCGGCCAAATGACATGCGTGCGCGTCTCCAGCCCAGTCGTGCGCGTTAACTCTATGAGCGATTGCCAATTGCGCTGAAGCAGATCTGGTTTCCATTTTTCTGATTGCGGAACATTGGGCTGTACAAGCCTCAAGGCGACATCTTCAAACACAGGAACGACTGCACCCGGCACCCGCAAAACTCCAAACAAAAACAACGCCCCGATGAGCCCCAGCGAGAGCATAAACGGCCACACACGCTCAATCGCCTTGCCGCGAGTGTCGACGACCGCCGCTGGAAGGCTGACAGCAAGAAGCGTGACCAGGCTTAGTCCATAGATGCCGTACACCGACGCGGTCTGGATCATGCTGTCAGAACCCGACCAGACATATCCTGACAGGTTCCAGGGAAAACCTGTGAGAACATGCCCGCGCAACCACTCAGCCGTACTCAGTCCCGCAACCAGAG
>JANOFD010000416.1:0-3395 GCA_031413455.1 Rhodobiaceae bacterium | reverse complement strand
CCGGATCAGGCGGTGCTTGTCGATTTGGCGCGCGAGCGCTTCTACTTTTTTTGGATCGAAATTTGGCCGCAGGAAATCTACTATGTTACCGGTCTTTTGATATTTGCGTCGTTTATGTTGTTACTGGCGACGGCTCTTTTAGGGCGGGTGTGGTGCGGCTACGCCTGTCCGCAAACCGTGTGGACCGATCTCTATATTTTGGTCGAGCGAGTGATCGAAGGCGATCGCAATGCTCGTATACGGCTGGACAAAGGCCCGTGGACGCTCGACAAAATCGGTCGAAAAAGTGCCAAACACCTGACGTGGATTCTGGTTGCGGCGGCCACCGGCGGGGCCTGGATTTTTTATTTCCATGACGCGCCGTCGTTAGCCGTAAATCTGCTCAAAGGAACCGCCGACCCCACAGCCTATCTGTTCTTGGGAATTCTGACGTTTACGACCTATTGGCTTGCCGGGCACATGCGCGAGCAAGTGTGCACATACATGTGCCCTTGGCCGCGCATCCAAGCGGCTTTGGTCGATCAAGACACATTGATGGTGACCTATCGTCATGATCGCGGCGAACCTCGTGGCGCGCATAAGAAGGGACAGACTTGGGAGGGCCGCGGCCACTGCGTCGACTGCAATCAGTGTGTCGCAGCGTGTCCGATGGGAATAGACATTCGCGACGGCGACCAGCTTGAGTGCATAAACTGCGCGTTGTGTATCGATGCCTGCGACGGGGTGATGTCTCGAGTGAAATTGCCACGAGGCCTCATCGCCTATGACACACACGAGAACATCGCTCGCCGACAAAGGGGTGAACGGACGCGCACCCGTCTGGTTCGACCCCGCGTATTGCTTTACGCGGCGATGCTGGGATTGGTGGGCGGCGTCATGCTGTGGTCGCTGTCTACGCGCGCGACCATGGACTTGAACGTATTGCGCGACCGCAACCCCACTTTTGTCCGCCTTTCCGGCGGATCGGTGCGCAACGCTTATACAGTTAAGGTGATGAATCGCTCAAACGAGCGGCGGGAATTCCAAGTCGCGGTCGATGGGCCGGGTAAGGTTGCCGTCAAGATAATCGGCATGGAAGTCGCACAATTGCCCGCGAAGTTCGTGGTAGACGCCGACAAGCTGAGGACATTGCGGGTGCTTTTGACCGTTCCGCAAAGTTCGCTTGTGGCGGATTCGATGCCCGTAACTTTTCGCGTCACAGCTGGAGGTGAGGGCCGGTCGAACAACACTGTCTTTTTATCAGATGGAGGCGAGCGATGAAATTCGAACTCAAAGGGGGGCATGTTCTTGCCATGATGCTCGCGTTTTTCGGTATCACGATCACAATCAACGCCGTATTCGCCGCCTATGCGGTTTCGACTTTCTCGGGTGAAGACGTAAGCAAACCCTACATGCGCGGCCTTGAATATAACAGGACATTGGCTGCCCGCGAGGCGCAAGGCAATCTCGGCTGGTCTGCGGAGATTGATGCGGCACGCGGCGACGGTTCGAGCATCGTGGTAACAGTGAAGATCTCGGCGTCTGGCGGAATTCCTAAAGCCGGCCTGACAGTCCGCGCGACCCTTCGTCGGCCGACCGATGCCAGCCTCGACAGGACGATTGCGCTCGAGGCCGTCGAGGCCGGAACCTATCGCTCCGTTCTCAAAGACATTTCTCCCGGTCAATGGGACGTGATTGCATTCGCGGAATCAAGCGAGGGTGCAGTATTTGAGGCCGAGCGCAGGATCGTGCTCGAATGACCGCGGCCACATTTAGTCAGGCGTCGCTTATCGATCCATCACCCTTTGTGCGCCGGGACAGCACGGGCGCATCGACTTTGGAACTTGCGGTCAAAGGCATGCGCTGCGCCGGATGCATCGCCAAGATCGAGCGCGGTGTGAGCGCGCTGGCGGACGTCTTAGAGGCGCGCGTCAATCTTTCGATGGCCAAGCTCAATGTGCGCTGGCGCGAAGGCCGCACAACTGCCGACGCGATTGTGGCCCGTGTCAACCACTTGGGCTTCGAAGCCTTTCCATACGACCCCGAAGCCATGCTCCGCCAGTTTGACGAGGAGGGACAGTTCCTCTTGAGTTGCCTGGCAGTGGCCGGATTTGCGGCGTCGAATGTGATGTTCCTGTCGATTTCGATCTGGGCTGGGCTCGACGGCGAAATGGGCGAAGGCACGCGCACATTGTTGCACTGGATCTCTGGGCTCATCGCCGTTCCGGCGGCGCTCTACTCCGGGCGGCCGTTTTTCCGTTCGGCGCTGTCCAGCGTTGCGCGTGGCCAAGCGAATATGGATGTGCCCATCAGCCTTGGAATCGTTCTGGCGCTGGGGCTTAGTATTTCCGAGACTGTGCTCGGCGGGCGCCACGCGTATTTCGATGCGGCAATCAGCCTACCCTTTCTACTTCTCATCGGCCGCTATTTCGACCATGTCCTCCGGCGAAAGGCGCAGGCGACCGCGCGCGAACTCATCGCGATGCAGACTACGACTGCCACGCGCCTGGAACCCGACGGCCGGACGGTGGCGGTCGCACCGAAAGATATAGGCTTGGGTGAGCGGCTGCTCATCTCACCTGGCGAGCGTGTGCCCGTTGACGGTGTTGTTGAATCTGGTTCCGCTTTGACCGATCTTTCGCTTGTGACCGGAGAAAGTGCTCCCACATCGTGTAACGTGGGCGATGAGCTGCGCGCGGGGTCCTTGATAGTTGATGGCGCGGTGACCTTGTGCACGACGGCGCGCGTTCAAGAGTCGCTTGTTGCCGAAATTATGCGCTTGCTGGAGGCCGGTCAGCAAAATCGAAGTCGTTATGTGCGGCTGGCGGATCGGGCCGCGCGCCTTTATGTCCCGCTTGTGCACGGGGCAGCAGCAATCGTCTTTCTAGGCGGTATGATGTGGGGTGTCGAAGTAAGAGCTGCATTGACGAATGCCATTGCGCTTCTCATCATTACTTGTCCTTGTGCGTTGGGTCTTGCGGTTCCTGCGGTTCAGATCGTGGCGACAAACCGGCTGTTCCGTCGTGGACTGCTGGTAAAATCGGGTGATGCGTTGGAACGGCTCGCCGAAGTTACTACCGTTGTGTTTGACAAGACGGGGACGCTAACGCTCGGGCGGCCGGTCTTGGTGAATAAGGCAACCGTCTCAATGCCGGTGTTGGAGCGCGCCGCGACCATGGCCCGCGCGAGTAAGCATCCGCTGGCGCGGGCCATGGCGGCTGCGGCCGGAACGGGCAGGGCGGCCCTGGATGTGAGAGAAATTCCAGGTGAGGGACTAGAGAGCACAGGCAACGGACGGCGCGCGCGTTTGGGCCGGGCGGCGTGGGTAGGCGCCGAAGACGAGGCCGGGCCTGCGGCAAGTCATATCTGGTATCGCGAAGGTGACGAGCCTGCGGTGCGTTTCGATTTTCAGGACC
>JANOFD010000415.1:0-18674 GCA_031413455.1 Rhodobiaceae bacterium | reverse complement strand
GTACACCAACCAGGCAGCCGGCCTCGTCCGTCACGGGGGCCGAGGTCAAATGATAGTGTTCAAAGAGATGGGCGAATGCTTTTTGATGTGCAGTCGCCGGAATGATTGTCATTTCGGTTGTTGCGATATCATGGAGCAGTGATGAGGGTGTGGCGCGCAACAGTCGGCTCAACGCCAAAAAGCCAACAGGCCGACGCTCAGTATCAATCAGATAGATTTCCTGAAACTCTTCAGGGATATCAACTGAAAGCAATCGTGCCAGGGCTTCGGCGACTGTCATGCTCCCCTGCATCGTGACAAATTCCCGGTGCATGACGCGGCCTGCGGTTTCCTCGGGAAACAACAGCGCATCGACAACCTGGGCCCGGTCTGCGAGCGGGACTTGCGATAGGACTTCGCGCTTTTCGGAATCTTCCAGATCTTCAAGAACGTAGGCCGCGTCTTCGACGTGCAGCTCTTTGACGGCATCGGCGACTGATTTTGGACCCAGTGCTCGAACCAGCTCCGTGCGCAAATCCTCGTCGAGTTCGGACAGAATTTCCGGGTCAATGTCCGGACCTAGCGCCTTAACAAGTGCCCGGCGATTTGAAGCGTCCATGGCGCCCAATAGCCAGGCAATGTCCGCTGCGTGCAACGGCTCCACCAGGGCCTTGACGCCTGCCTCGTCATGGCCGTCGTTGGCATCAAGTACCGCACGCAGAAAGACCGGCGATGTGACGTCCCGATATTCTGCCAGTCGCGGTTTGGTGGTGTTGTCAGTCAAAAGCGGCACCTCGCAGGAGGTGTGGAGGGTGGCAGCGCTGACCATAAGCGGGCCTGATCAACAAACTCTTAATTTGGTGCTGTCAAGTAGACTCGAACTTCCACGGGTCGCCCCGCTGCCACCTCAAGGCAGTGCGTCTACCAATTCCGCCATGACCGCATTTGACAAGCAGAGAGGGCGGGCATGTAACAGATAGAGACGGGCTTGGGAAGGGCGGGAGAAAATTCTTGTGACAAGCTGTCATCCGGCTCCCTCCCATAGGAAATTTGGGGAATTTATGCGAACGAGATTGGCATCACTGAGCGAGATTTCCGTGTTGCAAGACGTGGAAGACGACGCTGCAGAACTCTTCGAGAGGTTGCCAGAGTTCGCATTCGTCATGAACTATCCCGCCCGAGAGGCGAGTGAGTACGAGGCGGCGGTCGCTGCAAGCAGGGCATTCGTTGTCGAGGTGGACTCAGTTGTCGCGGGGTTTGTCTTGATGGGTGCAGTTGACGGTCAGGGACACATTTGGGAACTGTCCGTGCGCATGAAGTGTCAGCGGCAAGGCGTGGGTAAGCGGTTGATCGACGCGGGCTGCCAATGGGCCGGGGGCCAAGGCTTTGTTGAGGTCACGCTCACGACGTTCAGGCACGCTCCGTGGAACGCGCCAGCCTACTCCCGTATGGGTTTTGAGACCTTCATTCCCGACGACAAACGCCCTGCGTTGTCCGGTATTCTTGAACATGAGCGATCGATCGGATTGTGTAGGGTGGAACGCGTCGCGATGCGAAGAATGATCGCTTAGTGTTTGTTTTCCTCTCGTGTGGCAAGGGTGTCCATTTGCTTTTCGCTGGATTGAGCCCAGAGAATTAGTGCTTGCACGAGGCTGGCAAAGCCCAAGGCGAAGTAGAGATAACCTTTGGGGATTTCGGTTCCCATGGCTTCCGCGACCAGAATGAAGCCCACGAGCAACAGAAAACTGAGCGCTACAATTTTGACTTCTTTGTGCCTGTCGATGAAAATCGAGATCGGGTTGATTGCCACCATCATCACGAATACAGCGATAATGATGGCGGCGGCCATGATTTCGATGTGGTTAGCTATGCCAACTGCCGTGATGACGGAATCGATCGAGAAGACGATGTCGATGATTGCAATTTGTATGATAATCCAGGTAAAGGCCGCACGGGCAGCGTTCTTTTTTTCCTTGTGATGGGCTTTGTGCGGCCGAATGGACTCATTCATTTCTACGATAGCTTTCCAGATCAGGAACATTCCGCCGGAGCCCAAGACAATGTCCCGCCAGGACAGGTCGCGGCCGAAGAGCCAGATGCCGGTCGTCGCTTCCAGATGGGACAGATAAAACAACGTCGCCAGGAGGGCCAATCTGGTGCCTAAAGCGACAGCCAATCCGATCTGCCGGGCGCTGTTTCTTTCTTCGAGCGGCAGTTTACCGGCCAGGATTGCGATGAAGACAATATTGTCGACGCCAAGGACGATTTCGAGCGTGGTCAGCGTTATAAAGGCAATCCAGGCTTCCGGGTTTGCAAGCAGTTCCATTGTGCGCGCGTCAATCGTGTTGGGTGAGGTACTATGTGGGAAGTTTCTGCGGGTTTTGCCAAAGGATGGTGGGCGCTGCAGGGATTGAACCTGCGACCCCTACCGTGTGAAGGTAGTGCTCTCCCGCTGAGCTAAGCGCCCAATCTCTTGAAGGATCGTTGCTATAGGGGCGCGTTGACGCCCAAGTCAAGCGCGGGCACATTTGGCGAGGGCGTCCTGGAGTGAGTCAAAATGGTCTATAACGACATTGGCTCTCAGTTCGCGGATCGGGATCTCACTATAGCCAAAACTGACTAAAATGACGGGGATACTGGCGGCCTGAGCTGTTTTGGCGTCGGTTTCGCTGTCGCCGATCAACACAGAATCTGCGGGGTTACCGCCGAGCTCTGTGACTGTGTCGATCAGGTGACGCGGGTCGGGTTTACGATAGGGTTTGCTGTCGGCGCCCAGCACCACCGGAAAGAACTTTTTCAGGTCAAGTTCCGTCAGCAGTTTGTGCGACAGCGCCTCGGGTTTGTTGGTGCAGACCCCGAGTTTGTGACCATTGCGGGATAGATTGTTGAGCTGATACTCCACCCCGTCGAAAGGCCGACTGGTTTCAGCGATGTTTGCCTCATAGTACTCGAGGAAGTGCTTGAACAAATCAGTGATAAATTTTGGGTCGAACGAAATGCCATGTGAGGTCAGCGCGCTTTCGATGAGAACGCGCGCGCCTTGACCAACCATGTGGCGGACCTGGCCAAGGGGCACGGTTGGCAGGCCTTCCCTGATTAACACGGCGTTAAGGGCTGCGGTCAGATCGGGGGCGGTGTCGATCAGTGTGCCGTCGAGGTCGAAAATGATTGTTTCAGGAAGTTTGACGGGCAAGATCGTTCAGCTCGGTTCATGGCGCTTTCACGCCAATTGCCACGGGATTGGCAAGAATGCGAAACATTTTTTCATTTCAGTATGCGATAACGAGTGTGCGAGCGTCTCGGCGGCCAAACGCCGGATTCCGGTAGAATTTTTTTGAGGCACAGGCTTGACGTCTTCTACCTTGCATGATCGATCCGTTACTCTTGCCGCTGTGGTTTTGGCGGCGGGGAAGGGTACGCGCATGAAATCGGCGCTGGCGAAAGTGCTGCATCCGGTGGCCGGACGAGCGATGGTGCTGCATGTTTTGGCGACGGCGCGCGAGGCCGGGGCTGTCAAATGTGTGGTTGTGCTGGCGAGGGGCATGGATGATGTTGCCGAAGCCGTTGCACCTGCCGAGATCGCCATTCAAGAACCGCCGCTGGGGACGGGGCACGCCGTTTTGGCCGCTCGCGATGCGTTGCAGGGTTTTGAGGGCCGGGTTGCGGTCTTGTTTGCTGATACGCCTTTGATCTCGCCCGCCAATATTGCCGCTGTCGAAGCCGCGATGTCCGGCGGTGCGGCGATTGGCGTTTTGGGTTTTCGCCCATCCGATCCTGCCATGTATGGGCGCTTGCTCGAAGCGAATGACGGCGAGCTTGAACGAATAGTGGAATTCAAGGACGCGACAGCAGAAGAGCGCGGGGTTGGGTTCTGCAATTCCGGGATCATGATTGTTGAGGGGCGATACCTGTTTGAGTTGCTGGATCGGGTCGGCAATGCCAACGCGCAGGGCGAGTACTATCTGACCGAAATTGTGGCGATCGCGCGGGCGCAAGGCTTGCGGGTTGTGGCGGCTGAAGCTTCTGCCGACGAGGTGATGGGCGTCGATCACCGGGTCGCGCTGGCGAAGGCCGAAGCGATCATGCAGCGGCGCTTGCGTGAGCGGGCGATGCTGGATGGCGTGACACTGACTGATCCCGATACGGTTTGGTTCAGCATGGATACGAAGCTGGGCCGCGATGTCCTGGTGGGCCCGAATGTGGTTTTTGGGCCCAAGGTTGTGATCGCCGACAATGTGACGATCAAACCGTTTTGTCACTTTGAAGACTGCACGATTAAAGAAGGTGCGATCATCGGACCCTACGCGAGGCTGCGGCCGGGGGCCATGATCGGGCGCGATGTTCATATTGGTAATTTCGTCGAAGTGAAGAAGTCGGTGATCGAGGATGGGGCAAAGGCAAACCATCTGGCCTATATCGGGGACGCGCGGGTCGGGCCGCGGTCGAACATCGGGGCGGGCACGATTACCTGCAATTACGATGGGTTCGACAAGCATTTCACCGACATCGGCGCGGATGTCTTCATCGGATCGAACACGGCGCTGGTGGCGCCGGTTAAAATTGGTGACGGCGCGATGGTGGGTGCGGGCAGTGTGATCACCAAGGCCGTCGATGCGGGTGCGCTGGCGGTAGAACGCAATGAACAGCGGCAAGTGGATGGTTTTGCGAAAGCGTTTCGCGCCCGCAAGCTTTCGGCGAAGAAGAAATCGAAGGAGTAGTTTTGTATGTGTGGAATCGTCGGGATCGTTGGCCGGGAAGATGCGGCGCTTACCATTCTGGAGAGCCTGAAGCGGCTTGAGTATCGCGGCTATGACTCGGCTGGCATTGCGACGCTGGTCAAGGGCCGGATCGAGCGGCGGCGGGCGCCAGGTAAATTGTCGGGGCTGGATAAAGTCTTACGCGAAACGCCGTTACCGGGTTCGACGGGCATCGGACATACGCGCTGGGCCACGCATGGTGTTCCCAATGAAACCAATGCGCATCCTCATATTTCTGACCGGGTGGCGGTTGTTCACAATGGAATCATCGAAAACTTTCACGAGTTGCGGGCAGAACTTGAAAAGAAGGGGCACAAATTTCACACCGAGACCGACACCGAAGTGTCGGTGCATCTGATCACGGAATTTCTCAACCAGGGTCTGTCGCCTGAGAAAGCAGCGTCAGCGGCGATCAAGCGGTTGAAGGGCGCGTATGCGCTAGCAATGATTTTCACCGGCGAAGATGGGCTGATGATTGGTGCCCGCCAAGGGCCGCCGCTGGCTGTTGGGTATGGCCAGAAGGAGATGTTCCTGGGTTCGGATGCGTTTGCGTTGGCGCCACTGACGAACAGGGTCGCCTATCTTGAAGACGGTGACTGGGCGGTGGTGAAGGCCGACAGTGTGGCGATCTATGATGCGCAGGACCGGCCGGTTAATCGCGAAATCCAGATCACCAGTGTGTCGGCGAGTCTGGTCGATAAAGGGTCGCATCGCCATTTCATGGCGAAGGAGATTTTCGAGCAGCCGGAAGTGGTGGGCAACACGCTGAACACGGTGATCAATGCGGCGACACAGTCGGTAACGTTGCCCAAGATGCCATTCGATTTTGCCAATCTGCCAAAGATGACGATGATTGCCTGCGGTACGGCCTCGTTTGCAACTCTGGTTGGCAAATACTGGTTTGAAAGTATTGCCCGCATGCCGGTTGAGATCGATGTGGCGTCGGAGTTCCGCTATCGTGAGGCGCCGTTGCCGCGTGGCGGCTTGGCTCTGTTCGTTTCGCAATCGGGCGAGACCGCCGATACGCTTGCTGCTTTGCGCTATTGCAAAGAGCATGGGCAGCATATTGCATCAGTTTTGAACGTCGCCGGGTCGTCGATTGCGCGCGAGTCCGAAGTTGTGTTTCCAACCCATGCCGGCCCTGAAATTGGCGTTGCCTCGACCAAGGCCTTTACCTGTCAGTTGTCGGTGCTGGCGGCGCTTGCCATTGCCGCAGGCCGGGCACGAAATACGATTTCGCGCGATGCGGAGATCCGGTTGACACGGACGTTGATGGAAGTGCCGCGTCACATGATCTCGCTGTTGGCGCAAGATTCGATTTACCAGGCGTTGGCTCATGAACTGGCGAAGGCGCGCGACGTGCTCTATTTGGGACGGGGCCTGTCCTACCCGATTGCTCTGGAAGGGGCCTTGAAGCTGAAAGAGATTTCCTACATCCATGCCGAGGGCTATGCGGCCGGAGAGATGAAACATGGTCCGATTGCCCTGATTGATGAAACTGTCCCCGTGGTTGTGATTGCGCCTTATGACAGCCTGTTCGACAAGACGATTTCGAACATGCAGGAAGTGATGGCACGCAAGGGCAAGGTGATTTTGATTTCGGACAAACGTGGGCATGATCTGGCGGGGAACAAGGTCTGGGCCCGGATCGAAGTGCCCGAGGTCGATCCGTTTATCACGCCGCTGCTCTATTCGTTGCCGGTACAACTGCTCGCCTATCACACGGCGGTCGTGAAGGGCACGGATGTCGATCAACCGCGTAATTTGGCGAAGTCGGTGACGGTGGAGTAGCCGGCCGCTTTGATCTAGCTATAGTCTGATCTTCATCAGGTGTTCCGCGATTTGCACAGCGTTGAGGGCGGCACCTTTCAACAGCTGATCGCCGGCGACCAGCATTGAAATGGAGCGGCCGGACGGATCGCTTTGGTCCTGACGCAGCCGGCCAACCAGCACTTCGTCCCGGCCAGTGGCGTCGCGGGGCATCGGGAAGCGGTTAGATTTTCGGTCGTCGACGATCTCCAAACCAGGGGCGTTGCGCAGGATTTCGCGTGCGGTCTCGGGCGTTAGCGGGCGTTCGAATTCGACGGTCATCGCAATCGTGTGGGCGCGCAATACTGGAACGCGCACGCAGGTGATGCCGACGCGCAGGTTCGGGGCGTTCATGATCTTGGGCAGTTCGCGGGCGACCTTGATTTCTTCTTCGTTGTTGCCGCTTTCGGGATCGACGCTGGTGTTGTGACTGAAAACATTGAAGGCATAATCGTGCGGCGCGACAAGCGGCGCGAACTTCTGGTTGGCGAGAAACGCCTGGGTGGACGCGCGCAGTTCGTCCATCAAGGTGGCGCCACCGCCGGACGCTGCCTGGTAGGTTGTGGCGACGATGCGGCGGATGGGGTTGGCGCAATGAAGCGGCCAGAGTGGAAGGGCCGCAATGATCGCAACGCAGCTTGGATTGGCGATGATGCCGGAATGGCGGGCAATCTGATCGATGTTCACTTCCGGCACAATCAGCGGCACGTGTTGTTCCATGCGGAAGGCGGATGAGTTGTCGATGACGACGGCGTGACGGGGCGCTGTCTTTGCAAACTCTTTGGAGATGGCGCCACCGGCCGAAAACAGGGCGATGTCGATGTCGTGCAAGCTTAGGGCATCGAGCCCATCAATGCGGACGTCGTGGCCTTTGAATTTTGCACTTCGTCCAGCTGAACGCGGCGAGGCCAGGAGTTTCAAGCGGGAGAGCGGGAAGTTGCGGCGCTCAAGGCAGGCAATCATTTCAGTGCCGACGGCGCCGGGGGCGCCGACGATGGCAACAGATGGGGCGCGTGGGTGCGGCTGGGTGGGTGAACGTGACATCGAAGTCTCTCGTACGATTTTCAAAGCCGCCAGGAAAATGGGCGACTTGGTTGTCATCGTCAAGCGCAGGCGGTCACGTCGCGGCGATGGCGACTTCGTTGAGAATGGCGAAGTAGTGACAGGTGGCGGCCGCGAGCACCAGCCAGTGCCAGATCGCGTTCTGGTAGGGCAGGCGATCCCACATGTGGAAGGCGACACCGATGGTGTAGATCAGGGCGCCGGCTCCGATGAGAATGAGGTTGTCGATGGCCAACGCCTGGAGCATCGGGTTGATGGCGACGACAACAGACCAGCCGAGGCCCACATAGAGTGCGATCGAGAGCATTTCCCATTTGCGCGGGAAGATGATTTTCAAGACGGCGCCGGTAATGGCGACACTCCAGACAAAATAGAGAAGGCCAAAGCCCCACTCGCCGCCGACGCGGTTGAGAAGCAATGGGGTGTAGGTGCCTGCAATCATCAAAAATATTGCGGCGTGGTCGAGACGGCGGAGAAATTCCTTAGTGTCGGACGGCGGGCAGAGATTGTAGGCGGCCGAGAATGAGAACATGGCGAGCAGGCCGAGGCCATAGAGGCTGGCGCCGAAAATCAGCAAAAAGTGGTTGGTCTGCGAGGCCGTCGCGATCAGGGCGACTGTTGCCACCAGACCGAACAACAACCCGATCACGTGGGCCGCCGTATCGGCCCAGACTTCCCCCCTGGAATAGGCTGGGAAGCGGCGCCCGTATTCCTGTTCTTGGTTTGAAACGCTCATGGGGAACACTTCACCTGAAACGAAGTCGAAAGCATGGCAACACCATGCCAAGAATTTGTCCGTACGATAGCGTGAAGTATGACTGGCATTTGGTTCAGAAACGTTGAAGGTTGTTCGAATTTGGTGAATGGACTTCACCGGAACTTAACCATCGCGCAGGCGAGGACGTGCCATTGTGAACGCTGGGTAAACGGAAATAGTTGCGTGCGACGTTTCGTCCTTGAAGATGTTGCGCCCATTGGTGCGGCGAAGGCAAGCCTTTGCTTCTCAATTCAGGCACAGATTTTCTTCTCGAAGGCTTTTGCGAATTGAGCGGTCATGCCGCTATAGTAGGCCTATGACAAACCTCCACACAGTTGAAGATCAAAAGCGCGCTGCGGCCGAAGCGGCGTTGGAATACATCAAGCCCGGGATGAAATTGGGGCTTGGGACGGGCTCTACCGCTGAGCACTTCGTACGTGCACTCAGTATTCGCGTGCAAGCGGGGCTGAAAATCGTTGCGGTTGCAACGTCGGAGCGCACGGCAGAGCTAGCGCGTGAGCTGGGGATTGAGGTGGCGGAGTTGGGCGCGGTGCGCCATCTCGATATGACGATTGATGGTGCCGATGAGATTGGGCCCGGGCTCAATCTCATTAAGGGCGGCGGCGGGGCGTTGCTGCGCGAGAAGATTGTGGCGTCGGCTTCCGATCGTATGATCGTGATAGCGGACGGTGCGAAAGTGGTCGAGACGCTGGGGCGGTTTCCGTTGCCGGTTGAGATCGTCCCGTTTGCTTATTCGATTACGATGGAACGGATCGCAGAGGCCGTGGCGCGATGTGGCTGCGCGCAAAATCTGATGCACTTGCGCGGTGGCGAAGGCCATGCCTTCAAGACCGATGGCGGCAATTACATCGCGGATTGTTCAGCGCAAACCATTCCAGATCCCGAACGCCTGGCCAGGGCGCTGGAGGGTATCCCCGGGGTGGTCGATCACGGGTTGTTTATTTCGCTGGCGAGCCTTGCCCTTGTCGGCTCACAAAGTGGGGTTAAGATCATCGAATTGGCCCGGCGCTGAACTCGATTAACCGCGCGGCTTCGTGGAACTGGCAAAGGGCGCTGGTGCGCGCTATCTAGCTTGCCAGAAGGGCAAATCAGATGACTTGGACTCCCGCCAGTTGGCGTTCGAAGAAGGTTGCACAGGTTCCCGTCTATCAAGACGGCGAAGCGCTGGCGCGGGCTGAACTGCGCTTGAAATCCTATCCGCCGCTGGTATTTGCCGGCGAGGCGCGGAATTTAAAGCGCTCGCTGGCGGAAGTCGCCGAGGGCAAGGCGTTCTTGCTGCAGGGCGGAGATTGTGCAGAGTCATTTGCAGAGTTTCATCCTGATAACATTCGCGACACGTTTCGCGTGATCCTGCAGATGGCGGTGGTGCTGACTTTTGCCGGGGCGATGCCGGTTGTGAAGGTCGGGCGCATCGCCGGACAGTTTGCCAAACCCCGCTCCAGCGATATGGAAACCATTGACGGCGTTGACTTGCCGTCTTATCGCGGGGACATTATCAATGCCTCGCCGTTTGAGAAGCTGGCGCGAGAGCCTGACCCGGAACGGATGATCCAGGCTTATGGGCAAGCGGCGTCGACCTTGAACCTGCTGCGGGCCTTCGCGCAAGGCGGTTACGCCGATTTGCATAACGTGCACCGGTGGAATTTGGGGTTCATCGCAGGCTCGCCTTCGGGGGAGCGCTATCGTGCTTTGGCCGACCGGATTTCCGAGACGCTGGAGTTCATGGAAGCGTGCGGGATCACCCCGGATTCAGCGCCGCAATTGCGGACAACAGATTTTTATACCAGCCATGAAGCGTTGTTGCTTGGCTATGAACAGGCGATGACACGCATTGATTCGACGACGGGCGATTGGTATGACTGTTCGGCGCATCTGGTGTGGATTGGCGACCGGACGCGTCAGCTGGATGGGGCACACATGGAGTTTGCGCGCGGGATCAAGAACCCGCTGGCGATCAAGTGTGGTCCAAGTCTGTCGAATGATGATTTGATCCGTATTTGTGATGTTCTAAATCCGGCGAACGAGCCGGGGCGGTTGACGCTAATTACGCGCTTTGGCGCGGACAAGGTTGAAGAACACTTGCCGCGCCTTATACGAACCATCAAGCGCGAGGGGCGTAAAGTGGTCTGGTCGTGCGATCCGATGCACGGCAATACGATCAAGGCTTCGACGGGTTTCAAAACGCGGCCATTCGATCAGGTGATGAAAGAGGTTGAGGCGTTCTTTGTGGTGCATCGTGCAGAAGGCACGCATGCGGGGGCGGTGCACCTTGAGTTGACGGGCCAGAATGTAACGGAGTGTACGGGTGGGGCTACGGCAATTACGGACGCTGATCTGTCGAGCCGTTATCACACGCATTGCGACCCGCGGTTGAATGCCAATCAGGCGCTGGAGCTTGCTTTCCTGGTGGCGGAAGGCATTCGCGCGGAACGATTCAAGACCCAGCGTCCGGCTGCGGCGCAGTAACGCCTTCGCAGCGGCATGCGAGCGGCACTATGATGCTCCCTTCGATAGGGGGATTGCATGCGCGCTGTTGCCATTGCGTTTGTACTTGGAGTTTCGTTCGCAGATCAAGCTTCGGCAGAAGGGGTTTGGGTTTGCGACGCTGCACAGAACAACGCCGAACACATTGCCTGCGCTGATCGCGAATTCAAAAAGCACGACGCCGAGCTTAACCGCTTGTATCAAGCGTTGATGAAGAAAGCCGATCCATCTGTGCCGGGATATGGAACCCCGCCCTCAATCGCCTTGCGCGACGCGCAGCGGTTGTGGGTCGTGTATCGCGAAAAGAACTGTCATTGGAAGTCCACGTCGTTCTATGGCGGCACAGGGCAGGGGGTGATCGCGGCCAGCTGTCGTGCCATCGCCACGCGCGAGCGCGTGGAAGAACTCAAAGCCTTTGTTGAGTGAGTGTTTGACTATGCGGTGGGGGTTGATTGCGTGGTGCGTTCTGGGTGCCGGTCTGATCGGGCTGAAGGCGCATCTTGATCTGACGGCGGGGAAGTATCCCGATGTGGCGTTTCGCGCGGGCAATGCCGTTTATTTCGTGCCGCGAAATCTCGTCAAGAATGTTGATGGATGGCGTGCCGACCTGCTTCGTTTCTCCGGCTGTTGGGATGCGCGCGAAAGTGGTGTTGTGAAGGCGTCAGCGCCGCTCGCGGGTTGCACTGAACCGCAAGCGTTGCAGCTTGATCTGACGAGATTGTCCCGGACGATTGACGGCGACGCTGTTGCGGACGGGGCTCCGAAAGACTTTGCGCTGTGGCGGAACTACTCAGTGCCACCCGAACATTTGCGAGAGCTTCGTCAGGCCTGGGCGGGGGAAGGCGCATGGATGAACCGGCGTGTTGTTGGCCGGGGAGACTGGCAGTTGTTTCGCATTGAGTCTGCGGGGACGCCCTGGATTTATCTTTTGAGCACGGCGCCTGAGCAGGCTTTGGACATCGCTGCGTATTATGCCGGAAGGTGTTTTCGTCCTGACAGTTCCGGCGATCTTGGAATGTCTTGCAGTTTTGTTTCGCATTTGGGTTACGGGGCGGCGCTTGAGTATACGCTCGAAACTGACAACCTTGCCCAGTTCCCGCTTATTCGCGATCGAAGTGCTGCTCTGGTCAGAAGCTGGCGACGCTAATCCACGTGCACCAGGCGACGGCCGAAGCTTTCGCCCGAGAACAGTCCGATGAAGGCTTGCGGCGTTTGCTCCAGGCCTTCGATGATTTCTTCGCGGTAGGTGAGTTTACCCTCGTTGACCCATTCTGCCATCTGCTGCCGCGCCTCCCCGAATTGGATTGAATAGTCGTATACGACGAGACCTTCCATTTTCAGGCGCTGGGTAATGAAGGGCAAGGTATGGCGGATGCCGCGCGGGGTCTGGGTGTTGTACTCCGAGATTTGGCCTGAGACGACGATGCGGCCGTTTTTGCACATGTTGAGGATGGCGGCGTCGAGCGTTTCACCACCGACATTATCGAAGTAAATGTCGATGCCTTTGGGGGCCGCTGCTTTGAACGCGGCGGTCAGGTCGCCTGCGGTTTTGTAGTTGATCGCCGTGTCGAAGCCTATTTCCTTGAGGTAAGTACATTTCGCATCTGAACCGGCAAGGCCGATGACTGTGCAGCCCTGGAGTTTTGCGATTTGTCCGGCAGTAGCGCCAACAGTTCCTGCGGCGGATGAAACGACAACCGTGTTGCCCTGCTTCGGTTTGCCAATTTCGAAGAGGCCGAAGAAGGCGGTGAGGCCTGGTATGCCGAAAAGCCCGATGGCCGCGGTGGGTTTGATCTTGCCTTGATAGAGTTCCGGGTCGAGCGGCTGGACGCCGCGACCGTCGCTGACCAGGTGCGATTGCCAGCCGAACCCGCCCCACACGAGCGCGCCTTCCTTGAGTTTGGCATTGCGTGACGTGATAACTTTGCCGATGCCCGCACTTTCGATGGTGGCGCCGATGGCCAATGCCGGCGCGTAGGAATCACCGGACAGTCGCGAGCGCATGCCGGGATCGACGGAAATGTGATCAACGCGGATCAGCGCCTGCCCGTCTTGCAGTTCGGGCAGGGCGCTTTGTTCGAGCCGGAAGTCATTCGCTGACGGAACGCCATCGGGCCGATTGGCGAGAACCCAGCGTTTGAATGTCGTCATGGATGCACCGGCGCAGTTATCAGTTTGCTACACTGCCTTATCAGGGCCGATTTTGACCAGAGCCTTGCCGAAGTTTTCGCCTTTGAAGAGGCCGAGAAAAGCTTTCGGTGCGCTCTGTAACCCTTCGGAGACGCTTTCCTTCCACTTCATTTTGCCCTCGGCGACGAGTTTGCCCATCTCCTGATGAAATTTGGGCAGCATGTCGAAGTGGTTGGAGACGACGAAACCTTCGATGCGCAGGCTTTTCGGGATGGTCATGATGATGTTCCAGGGTCCCGGCGCGGGCGCGGTGGCGTTGTACTGTTCAATCATGCCGCAGATGGCGATGCGCCCAAAGATGCGCATGTGATTGAGGGCTGCTTCCAGATGCTTGCCGCCGACGTTTTCGAAATAGACGTCGATGCCCTTGGGGAAAGCGGCCCCAACCGCTTTGTCCAGATCACCACAGGTCTTGTAGTTGATGGCCTTGTCGATTTTGGCTTCGTTCAAAAGCCACTGGCATTTTTCGTCGGAGCCGGCTGAACCCACCACGTAGGCACCATGAGCCTTCGCGAGTTGGCAGACAATGGAGCCGACGGCGCCAGAGGCGGCAGAGACGAATACTGTGTCCCCCTGTTTGAAAGCGCCAATCTTGAACAAGCCCGCGTAGGCCGTGAGGCCCGGCATGCCGAGGGCGCCGAGGAAGCTTTGAACCGGCGCCAAGGACGGGTCGATCTTTTGCGGCATGGCTTGCGGGCCAACGACCGCGTACTCTCGCCAGCCGAGCATGTGGTTCAGATAATCGCCGACGGCGAAGTGCGCGCCCTTTCCCGTTGCAATGACTTGACCGATTGTGCCGCCTTGAAGCGGTTGACCGATTTGGAATGGCGGGACGTAGCTTTCGCGGTCAACCATCCGGCCGCGCATATAGGGGTCAACCGACATCCAAATATTGCGGACGAGGACTTCGCCGTCCTTGGGTTCTGCGACAGCACTTTCGGCATATTCGAAGTTTTCGGCGGTGGGCATGCCGACAGGACGGCTCTTCAGGCGGATTTCGTGGCCTTTGAGGTTGCTCATTGGGTAGTCTCCAATCTGTGGATAGTGGATACCGTCAACCATATCCTGTCAGGAGAACCGGGCACAACGAGAAGAACGGCGGCTATCCACATGACAGGGTTGCAATATTTGTTGAATTGCTGCGTCAGTGGCCCCTGTGGCGTAGAAGAATCAAAGAAGCGATCATCAGGCCGCACGTACGGGTTGCGTGTCGTAGTTTAGAAACGGGTACTGAGTATGCAAGCGGACCACCAACGGATCATCAAGGCTGGCGTGATTGGCGCCGGCGCGTTTGGCCGTTTGCACGCGCAAAAATATGCCGCAACGCCGGGTGTTGCGTTGGTGGGGATTGCTGATGTGTCTGAGGTTCGGGCGCAAACGCTGGCCAACGATTTTGGCGTGACGGCCTTTGCCGGATGGCGGGCGATGCTGCCGCATGTTGATGTCGTGACTATCGCTGCCCCCGCGCGTTTCCACGGCGAGATCGGCGTTGGCTGTCTCAATCAAGGCAAGCACGTGTTTATCGAGAAGCCGCTAGCCGCCAATATGCGCGAGGCTGATGCTCTCGTGCGCGTGGCCGAAGCGCGTGGGGCCATACTTCATACGGGCCATCAAGAGCGCTTCGTGATGCGGTATCTTGGATTGTTTGACGGCAACGTGAAGCCCTTGCGCATCGAGTCTCATCGCGCGGCTCCGTTCAATCCGCGCAATACGGATGTCAGCGTCGTGCTGGATTTGATGGTCCATGATATTGATTTGGCGCATCAATTGAATCCGGCGGCAATCGCCAGCATCAAGGCCAGTGAGCGTTCGAAGCCTTCGCGGTCTGACGAAGTCGCGGCGCTGGTGACCCTGACCGACGGCATGCAAATCGATCTTTTCGCCAGCCGTATGGCTGAGGCGCGCAAGCGCTTTATGCGCGTGACCTATCCGGATGGTGAAATTTACATCGACTTTCTGACGCGTGAGACGACGAATTCCACGCCGCGCAAAATCAAACCGTTGGGCAGCCACGGCGAAAGCGTCGATGGCATGCCATGTCCATCGGCTGATCCGCTGGGGCATGGTGTGGCGCAATTCGTGCGCGCCGTGCGCGAGCAACGGCCTGCAGCCATTGCGCCACGAGAGGCGCGCCGGGCGCTTGAGACGGCGCTCTTGATTCTTGAGGCAGCCAGAACGGCTAGCCCGCAAAAGAGATTGGTCCATGCCTGAAGCAAAATCGATTGATACCCGCACCGCAGCTGCGGATGCGGGACCGATCCGTTTCTTTGATCTTGAAACACCCAAGACGATGTTGCGCGCCGACATTGAAAGGCGCTGGCAGAAGATTCTGGATCATGGGGCCTTCATCGGCGGGCCGGAAGTTGGCGAGCTTGAGGCACAGTTGGCAAGTTGGGCGGGCGCCACGCACGCGCTGGCGGTGGCGAGTGGGACCGACGCGTTGGTCATTGCCTTGATGGGCGAAGACGTAAAGGCGAATGATGCGATTTTTATCCCTGGATTCACCTACAATGCGACGGCGAACGCTGTGCTTGTCGCCGGAGCGACGCCGGTGTTTGTCGATGTTGATGCCCACACCTGCAACATCAACGTTGGACACCTTGAGGCGCAGATCGATGCTGTCTGGAAGGAAGGCCGCCTTCGCCCGCGGATGATTATCGCGGTCGATCTTTATGGATTGCCCGCTGACTATGAGGCGATCAACCGGATCGCGAAGGCGCACGGGATGCTGGTGTTGGCCGATGCGGCGCAGAGTTTTGGCGGGGCGCAGGGCGGCAGGCGGATTGGCTCGCTGACCGATATGTCGGCGACGAGCTTTTATCCGTCCAAGACGCTTGGCTGCTACGGTGATGGCGGCGCGATGCTGACCGATGACGCGGCGCGGTTCGAGCGTTGGTCGTCGATACGCTGGCACGGCACGGATGCGGTGAAGAAGGAGTCGATCCGGGTTGGCGTCAACGGGCGGCTGGATTCGGTGCAGTGCGCGGTGCTGCTGTCGAAGCTGACGGTGTTTGCCGATGAGATGAAAGCGCGCGAGCGGATCGCGCAACGCTATCGCCAGGGTTTGGGCAACGCGGTGGAAATGCAGCACGTTCCGGCCGGGAGCCAGAATGCCTGGGGGCTATTTACGGTCATGGTCGATAACCGCGCCGAGGTCATGAAGAAATTACAGGATCAGGGAGTGCCGTCGTCAATCTATTATTACAAGCCGCTGCATCAGCATTTAGCGTTTGCGGCGTATGCGCCCAAGGGTGGATTGCCGGTTTGCGAGCGCCTGGCTGAGCGGGTGCTGAGCCTGCCAATGCATCCCTATTTGACCGACGCCCAGGTAGACAGGGTGGTGGTGGCGGTTAAGGGGGCGGTGTGAATAAAAGTCTTGGATGGCTGATATTCGCAAATCATTGCTCATTCATGTAAAGTTAGCGTTATGACCAACGCACTCAAAATCGCTTTTGCTCAGTTGAACCCGACTCTTGGCGACATTCCCGGCAATCTGGCCAAGGCGCGTAGGGCGCGTGTTGAGGCCGCTGCGCAGGGCGCAGATATAATTCTTTTCAGCGAGTTGTTCATCGTCGGTTATCCGCCGGAAGATCTGGTGTTTAAGCCTGCACTGCAGGCGGATGCGAAGGCGGCGGTTGAGGCGCTGGCGCGCGAGACGGCGTCAGGGCCTACGGTGTTGATCGGGACGCCTTGGGTCGATGATGGCAAGCTTTACAATGCGGTTGCGTGTCTTGATGGCGGGGCTGTGAAGGGACTGCGTTACAAAGTCGATCTGCCGAACTACGGCGTTTTCGATGAGAAGCGGTTGTTTGCGCCCGGACCGATGCCGGGGCCGGTTGATATTCGCGGCGTGCGTATTGGTGTTCCGATTTGCGAAGACATTTGGAACGGCGATGTCGTCGAGTGTTTGGCCGAGACTGGGGCTGAGTTTCTTTTGGTGCCCAATGGATCGCCGTTCGAAGCGACGAAAGACGAGGTGCGGCTGAACATTGCCGTGGCACGTGTGGTCGAAAGCGGGTTGGCGCTGGGCTATTTGAACCAGATTGGCGGACAAGACGAGCTCGTGTTCGACGGCGCCTCGTTCGTGCTGAATGCGGATCGCAGTGTCGCTGTGCAAATGCCGGCCTGGGAAGAGGCGCTGACGGTGACACAGTGGCACCGCCGTGGTGCCGGGTGGGTCTGTGAGGCGGGAGCGAAGGCTGCCTTACAGGAAGGCCTTGATGCGATCTATCACGAGATGATGCTGGGGCTTGGCGATTATGTGCGCAAGAACCGGTTTCCCGGCGTAGTGCTGGGGTTGTCTGGTGGGATCGACTCGGCGTTGACTGCGGCTGTGGCGGCCGATGCCTTGGGTCCTGAGCGGGTGCGCTGCGTGATGATGCCGTCGCGCTATACCTCAAAAGACAGTCTGGATGATGCAGCGGAAGTGGCGCGGCTGCTGGGTTCGCCGCTGGAGTCGATTGCGATTGAGGATGCGGTGAAAGCGTTCGGCGGGATGCTGTCACCGGCGTTTTCAGTGCGCGCGCCGGACACGGCAGAGGAGAATATCCAGTCGCGCATTCGTGGCGTGATCCTGATGGCGATCTCGAACAAGTTCGGACCGATGGTCGTGACCACCGGCAACAAGTCGGAGATGTCGGTGGGCTATGCGACGCTCTATGGCGATATGTGCGGTGGCTATAACGTGCTGAAAGACATCTACAAGATGCAGGTGTTTGCTTTGTCACGTTGGCGCAATCAGCACCGGCCGAAGGGGGCGCTGGGGCCTATGGGCCGGGTTATGCCGGAGCGGGTCATCAGCAAGCCGCCGACGGCGGAGTTGCGGGCCAACCAGAAGGACGAGGATTCCCTGCCGCCTTATCCGAAGCTCGACGATATGCTTGCATGTCTGGTCGAGGGCGAGATGCCGGTTGAGGAGATCATGAAGCGCGGGCACGATCTGGCGACGATCAAGCGGGTCGAGCACTTGCTCTCTATTGCCGAATACAAGCGCCGCCAAGCGCCACCCGGCGTCAAAATCACGCGCAGGAACTTTGGGCGCGATAGGCGCTATCCGATCACGAATGCCTTTCGTGACGCGACCTAAGGCGTTAAGAAGCGCAATATGACCATCACCGTCCGCTTTGCTCCCAGCCCTACGGGCAAACTCCACGTCGGCAATATTCGCGCGGCGTTGACGAATTATTTGTTCGCCGCCAAGTCGGGCGGCAAGTTTTTATTGCGGCTGGATGATACGGATACGGAGCGGTCGACCGAGGCGTTTGCTGCGGGCATTTATGCCGATCTGGCTTGGCTTGGATTGAAGCATGATCTGTTTGCCAAGCAGTCGGAGCGTGCGAGCGCGCATGAGGCTGCTGCAGAGAAGTTGCGGGAGATGGGTCGGCTGTATCCTTGTTATGAGACGGCGGACGAGCTTGACCGGCGGCGCAAGCGGCAGTTGGCGCAGCACAAGCCGCCCGTCTATGACCGGGCCGCGTTGAAATTGACATCTGAGGAGCGTGCCGAACTTGAGGCCAAGGGGCGCAAGCCGCATTGGCGGTTCAAACTCTCAGGCAAACCGGTTGAGTTCAATGATGCTATTCGCGGGCCGGTGCACATTGAGACTTCGTCGCTGT
>JANOFD010000414.1:0-3205 GCA_031413455.1 Rhodobiaceae bacterium | reverse complement strand
GATGCCAATCGCACAACAGACCGCACAACCACAACACGGGTAACCCGGGAACATGTGGCGCAGCCGACGCCAACACCAACGCGGCCAAATCCACCGGTGCGCTAGTTCAAACCGGTTCGACTTTCACGACGACTGGGGGCGGAAATTATCCGCCCCTTTTTCCAGGCTACGTGGGCGGTGAAGGCTGCACATGATCGGATTCCACGGCGGGTGAAATACCCAGCTCCAGCAAGGCATTCGACACAGACTGCAACCTGTCCCGTTCGCCGCCCGTCATATTCTCCGTGGCGCTCTCCTGCAAACGCGTGGCGTCATAGTGCCACTCGCGCAGAATGCCGATTTTCTCGTCTCGAGTCAGCGCCATATCATTCACCACATCTTTGGGCGCGTCGTAGCTGGCACTCGGATTGACCTTCTTCATTTCAACGCTTTCGGTTTCAGCCATGTCGGCTCCTCGAATCTATAACGCGGTACTCCCGGAGCAAACGCGTCAGAGCGGGAAAAGTTGCAGGAATCATCAGTTCGATGGCGGGTAGTGCTTTATGAGACGTCGCTGCCGCAGAAACGCCGACATCAAGCGAACCACCCCCACGGGCTTGACGCCGCGCGCGCGCATCAATTGGCCAAGTGCGAATATCTCCCGCTGCTTTGCGAATACACCCTGAAACGCCTGGACGAGCGTCAAGCGCGCATCCCAAAATTGGATGGCCTCGGAGCCCGCCCCATTAACTTCGATAATCGTGAAACGACCATCGCGCAAATCGCGCAACGACTCGAACTTCACGTCGTAACGCCCGTAATGAAATTCGCCCATCGATCGCGATAGTTCATCAACGATTTTTTCGAGCGCAGGCGTCACCAGCGCCGTTGCATCTTCATAGCGTCCGCCAACGCGCGCCGAGGCGACGGTCGTCAACAGGACGCGCTCATGCAGGACGGGCACGCGCGACAACTCGACTGCACTCAGGATTTCTTGATAAACATGAAGTTTAAGCGCGGTCCGTGGACTTGCCGCGATGAGAGCGCCTACAGTTCGCACGCCATCGCCCGTGACTTGCGGCAAATGCCGGATCGTCATCGCACCAATGCGGCCACTGACCTCACCAGGCTTTCGCACATAAAGAATGCCCGCCTCCCGCACGCCGGTGGCCAATTGTTGAACGAGGAACGGTCCCGGCGGCGGGAAAGCTTCAGCATACGCCGCCAGTTCGCTGACAGTGTTGATCCGCCGCACGCCATAGCCGCACCACCCGATGTCGGGCTTGGCAACCAAGGGATAGGGTATCCCGGTCATCCCTCGCACGAGGTCCGCATCTTCGCCTGGATAAACGGCGGCGGTCTTCGCCACGTGGCCCGCAAAGCGGTCATCAATCCGGCGAAAATAGGCAAGCTTTGACTCGCCCACCAGCCCACCAGTTTCAACGTGCGGATTAAGCGCCGAAGGCAGCGTCAGACTGCGATACTTCAAAGCCAGCCAGCACCATTGCGCCACCAGCGGAATGCACAGCAACCATTTCGGCAATCGTTCGATCGCAGCGATTGCATCGGCCTCTGCCGTCAGGGTCACGGCGCTCGCGCGTCTTGAGCTGAAAGCAATGGTTCTCACGTCCACGCGGCTCCTCCGAAATGCGCGCGATAACTCTCAAAACAACGCTGACCGCACCACAAACGAAGCAACGCGCCTTCACCGATCGGCACCGCGCGGCGCTGATCTTCCGCCACCAACGTATGGATGACTTCACGATTCCAGGCCCGCGAGTGCTTCACATCCAGAGTGGCATGAAGGGCAAAATAGGTTCTGAAATGCGCAGGCACCCCCAACCGCCGCAGCCCGGCATCGACGAAGCCCACACGGCTGGGCGCCGTCATCTCAATCACGCCAAGCGCGCCGACAGACTGAAAGGCATAACGGCGCGAACAGGCGAGCGCCATCATGACATTCCCCAGCGCCAGTGCTTCGGGCAGCGTCGTTTCAAGCTGCGGCTCGATTTCAAAATACTCGATCAGGCGGGCAAGCATCGGACCATGCATCCCGCCCGCGGTCCCGCGCCCCATCTCATCCCAATAATTGCGTGCCATCTCCAGCTTGGCGCGTTCCGGCATTTTGACTTGCGTCAAGGCGACAAGGTCGTCGAAGCCGGCCTCCCCTGCCGCCTCCTGCTCCAGAAACCATTTCATTTGCTCCAGGCTGGCCGAAGCCGCAAGCCACGGAAACAACGGATCGCCCTGCCCCGGCCCGTCGAGGCGCAGCGCCTCAAACCACGAGACAAAGGCGTCGGCAGGGGAGGGAATTTCATCACACAGCGGTCTGATCCAACATCGTGCCGCTTCGATAAACTCAACTTCCAGATGCGACAGCCGCTCACTCGACGAGCGCTCCACCGGCTCATCGGTCGTCGGTGTCAGCCGAATGCGATTGAAACGCGCGAGCTCGATGAGATTCGGGTCGCCGGCAAACATCACTCGACCACTGTTTATGAGCTGCTGGGAATGCGTGGCGAGGTTGCGTTCGACAAGGCGAAAGTGGTTGAGCTCTATGCCCAGGCGCTTTCTTCGTACCGAGCCCGACAATTCGAACTGGCATCCGGCAGCCTAAAGAGCGCCCTGCAGATTGACGAGGGCGATGGGCCGTCGCAGCGGCTTCTTCGAATTTGCCAGGACTTCATCGCCACACCACCCCCACCCGATTGGGATGGCGTCAGCGAGCTCGAGAAGTGACGTGCACGCGTGGTTAGCGCGAAACAGCCTGGCTGAGTGCGCGGTGCACGGCCTCGAGCGCCTTACGGGCCTCGAGAAGCTCCGCCCGCTCACGCGTGAGGTCTGAGACCTGGCGGGCAAGCGTGTCGCGCTCGCTGCGAAGCGCGTCGGTGCTGCGCCGAAGATTCGTGGCAGCCTCGTGCACCGCCTCGAGCTCGGAAGCGAGTCGCTCTTCTTCCGAAAGGCTCTCGGCCAGCGCCGACTGGGCTTGGGTGATGTCGGACTTGAGCGCGTCTTTCTCGTGTTCGCGCGCGTCGAGCTGTTGTCGCGATTCTTGAAGCGCGAGCAAGGCTTCATTGCGTTCGCCTTCGAGCGCGGCGAGCTCTTTCTCGAGGTCATTGAGCAGCTTCGCGCGCCCTTCCATTTCGGATGAAAGCCGCCGGGCCTCGTCCATTCGCAGGCGGGCTTCTTCAGTTGCCCGCTCGGAGTGGCGGCGGGTGGCCTCCAA
>JANOFD010000413.1:0-1704 GCA_031413455.1 Rhodobiaceae bacterium | reverse complement strand
CTTCCCGCCGCACTCCAAGGCGTCCAAGGCGTCGCACGGGGTCCCAAGGGGCTCCAGTTTTCTTTTCGTTGGTGACTACCATTCCGGGCTAACGTCGAAGTCGTGTCGGCCTTTTGCGGGCTTGAGACCATGCAAGCGGCGTATGCTTACGCCATCGAACGCCACTTTCGATTCTATTCTTACGGCGACGCCTGTCTTTTGCTACGAAAGCCGCGATGACCGCTTTCTCGTTCAACATCCACGCCAGCGACGGCCATGCGCGCACCGGTACGATCACCACCGCGCGCGGAGACATTCGCACGCCCGCCTTTATGCCTGTGGGCACGGCCGGCACTGTCAAGGCGATGCTGCCCGAAAGCGTGCGCGATACCGGCGCCGATATCGTCTTGGGCAACACCTACCACTTGATGCTGCGGCCCAGTGCCGAACGGGTCGCGAGACTTGGCGGCTTGCACCGGCTGATGAACTGGCCCAGGCCCATCCTCACCGACTCCGGCGGCTTTCAGGTTATGTCGCTGGCGCAATTGCGCAAGCTTGATGAAACCGGCGTCTCGTTTCAATCCCACATCGACGGCACGACTTATGTTCTGACCCCGGAACGCTCGATGGAAATCCAGGCCTTGCTGGGGTCAGATATCCACATGGTGCTGGACGAATGCACGCCGTTCCCGGCCAGCGAAGCCGAAGCTGAAAGTTCGATGGAGCTTTCCATGCGTTGGGCCAAACGCTCCAAAGCTGCATTCCGCAAGGCACCCGGCCGGGCGCTGTTCGGCATTGTCCAGGGCAGCATCCATCCGCACTTGCGAGAGCGTTCGGCACACGCCCTGCGAGACATTGATTTCCCTGGCTACGCTGTCGGTGGATTGGCGGTGGGGGAGGGGCAGGCACGCATGTTTGAGGTTCTGGATTACACCGTGCCGCACATGCCCCAAGACCGGCCACGCTATTTGATGGGCGTGGGCAAACCCGGTGACATCATTGGTGCGGTCTTGCGCGGCATCGATATGTTCGACTGCGTGTTGCCGACGCGCTCGGGCCGCAACGGCCAGGCCTTCACCAGGCGCGGTACCGTCAATCTGCGCAATGCGCGGCATGCGGACGATCCAAGGCCGCTGGAGGAGGGGTGCAGCTGTCCGGCCTGCCGCCAATACTCGCGCGCCTATTTGCACCATCTGGTGAAGGCGGAGGAGATTTTGGCGTCGATGCTGATCACCTGGCACAATCTGACGCACTATCAGGATTTGATGGAAGGCCTGCGCCAAGCGATCGCACATCAGGAACTGAACGTGGTGGTTGCGGGATTCCAGTCCAATTACATGTCGGGTGATATCGAACCTATTTGACCTCTTGATGGGTGTTTTTGCAGACTGTCTGTCCTTTTTTCCGGCAAAAGCGGCTCGATTCCGCCACCATTTTCTGGACAAACAGGACATAGGACACTGTCACAGAACACTGTCCACGCTGTCCTGTCCTATTGTTCAGCAGGCAAAGCGCTCCCCTTGCTCGCAGGCGCCGAACCCCCACCACAAGGATCGGCGACGTGCACGCATCTTTTGGCCCGCACGCGAAGCCGGGCCATTTTCAAAAACCACTTCAATTTTCAAGTCGCCCACCAACGCCGTCATCATCTTGAGTATACATAGCGAAGATTAAATACGCATTATTTCCAATTATTCTAATTCTGTAGTGCGATGTCGCTTGAAG
>JANOFD010000412.1:0-19088 GCA_031413455.1 Rhodobiaceae bacterium | reverse complement strand
TGGGCTGAGGTTCCGTTGTTCAACTACAACTGAAATAACTGAAACGTCGTAGTTTGTCAAGAACGGGCGCGTGCCACGGGTTGCGCCGTTACCGCCCGGCGACGACTTTCGTTAGCGCATGTCGCGCGCTAATCGACATGCAACCGGTAAACCCGCTTCGCCGTACCGCTGAACAGCGCCGTCTTCTCCGCCACCGAATAACCCGCCGCCAGGTGCTTGAACGCATTCCACAGCGCCGTGTAGGTCGCGCCGAAGCGGTCGACCGGGAAGTTGCTTTCGAACATGGCTCGCGTGGGCCCGAACGCTTCGATGCAGGCTTCGACATAAGGCTTCCACTGCGCGGCGAGCGTTTGCGATGTTTCGTCGGGCCCGGCCATGCGCGCGCGCCAACCAACGAACGGCATCGGCAAGCCGCCGACTTTCACGTTGACGTTCGGGCACGAAGCCAGCGTCTTAATGTTGCCGTGCCAAATCGCAAACCGTTCCTCGCGCTTGCCTTCATAGCGCCCAATGCCCAGCGGCGTGCCCACATGGTCGAGCACGATCACCGTCTCGTGGAAGGCACGCGCCAGGTCTATGAGGTCGGGCAGCTGCGGCTCCAGCAGCCAGGCGTCGAACGACAGGCCAAGCTTTGACAGGTGCTTGAACCCTTCGCGAAATTGCCGATCGCGGTAAAGCCCCGCCGGGTACCGCCCTCCAAGCGGGCCCAGCACGTTCGGATCTTCGTCATACGAGGCCGAGTGGCGGATGCCGCGAAAGCGCCCGTGCCCCGCCGCGATATGCGAGCGCAACACATCTTCCGCCGCGTCCCCGATACGCAGATCGACGTGGCCCACAATGCCGGCGCAGGCGCGCACCTCGCCATAGATGCCGCTCGCCGACATCGCGGCGATGCCGTTGACGAACTCAGTCTCGCCGACGCATTTGAGCGCCTCGGGTCCATCGGCGCGATACATCGCCCCGCACTCCATATAGACCGTCGCGCGCACGTTGTGGCCGCCGGTCAGATCGGCCAGCAACTCGTCCAACAGATAGCGCGGGATGTCACGGATGATGTCCATGAAGCCGTGATCGGACGGCGGCAGGTTCTTGAGGATCGCCGTCGGCCGGTCCCACAGATGATGATGCGGGTCGACGATCGGAAGGTTTGGCTCGAGGATATGTTCGCTCATGCTCGCCTTGTTCGCTGGAGAGTCGTGTGCCGTGCATCGTCCTTCTGCCACCAATCAGTGCCAATCGGAAGGGGTTTGACCTCACCCCGCTACGGCACCCGGCTTTCCCGCCTCTATGGAAAACTTGGCCAGCGTGCCCCCAGCCGTGTTCGCGTCGCGCACGTCATCGACGGTGCGCAGGTCGACTGTCATCGATTTCCGCCCTGCGTCACACAGAATATAGCCGCGCTTGCGGCTGTCGAAAAACTTCACATGCGGATTGTCGGGCAGCATGCCGGCAAACAATTCGTAAGGCACGCCAGCCGATGTGATCGACGTTCCCACAAGTTCGGTGGCGACCGTCGCACTTTGCGGATTGCGAAAATCTTCCTTCACGTCATTGACCCAATAAGAGTGAATATCACCGGTCACAAAAACCGGGTTGGAAACCTTGTCTTTCGCAATTGACGAAATCAATCTCTGGCGCGCATTGGGGAACCCGTTCCAATCGTCCGTCCACCAACCTTCTTCACCCGACTTGGTTTTCTGGTACAGCCGGGAGAACATCTCGCCATTGCCGATGACATTCCACATCGACTTTGACCTCGACAAGGCACCCGTAAGCCAACGCTCTTGCTCCTCGCCCAGCATTGATCGCGCACTTTCGCTGAGGTCGCGGCACTTGGCGGTCACAACTTGCCCACCGCCATCTTCCTTCGAGCGGCAGGCGGCGGGCGAGCGGTATTGCCGGTTGTCGATCATCGCCACCTGCACCAGATCGCCGAACAGCGAGCGCTGATAGAGCTGCATCCCTCCGCCTTGCGGAATGGCAATCCGCCTGAGCGGCATGTGCTCGTAATAGGCCTGATAGGCCGCAGCCCGCCGTTTCACGAACGCCGCCGGATCTTGCCAGTCTTCGCTCTCAAGCCCTTGATAGTCGTTGTCAACTTCGTGGTCGTCCCAGGTCACAAGCCAGGGACAATGCGCATGCGCTCCTTGCAGCGAACGATCGCTTTTATAAAGCGCGTGCCGGTCCCGGTAATTGTCCAGGGTCAGAGGCTCAGGACCGTCATGCCGGCGCACCGGATCGCCCCAAGAGGACTCATAAATGTAATCGCCCAGATGCAAAACCAGATCAGGCTGGTCGCGCACCATGAAATCATAAGCCGAAAAATAGCCCTGCTCGAAATGCTGGCACGAGGCGACCGCAAAACGCAGCCGGTCAAGCGGCGCCCCGACCTGGCTGGCCGTCCAGGCGCCGCCGATGGGGCTCGCATCGCCGCCCCGAAGACGAAAACGGTACCAATAACGGCGCCCTGACGGCAATCCTCGCACCTCCACGTGGGCCGAATGCGCCAGGGCTTTGAGCGCCAGGACTTCGCCACGTTGAACGATGTTCTGCATGGCGTCGTCACTGGCCACTTCCCAAATCATCGCCACCGCCTCTTCCGTAACGGCACGATCAAACGGATTGGGCGCAAGCCGCGTCCAGATAACAAAGCCATCCGCAACCGGATCGCCTGACGCGACGCCCAGACCAAAAGGATAAGACTGAAATGTTTGCCGCGATGAAACCGGCGTCGCGCATCCCGCGACAAAAGCGCTCGTCACCGACAAACCTGCAATCGCAGCAGCGCGCCGAAGCAACGCCCGGCGGTTCAAATATTTATTCGTCATCGCGTTTCCGAACATGGCCCCAACAAGTGATGCAAAAATCTTTGCGCAAACATTGATGCGCAAGCAAGCAAGTTCGCGATCGACAAAAATAGTTCAACGAACCGTCACAGAAAAGTTCCCGTAGCGAGTGTGAAGCGCATCATTGACGCTTCCCGGCAACACACACCGGCTTCCGGAATTTGCGCTCCGGCATTTCACACGCCCGTCACACAAAGATGTTCGATTGCACTCGCGTTTTCAAATGAACGGGACGGTTCGTTTGAATGTTGGGGCCGGTATCAGCCGCAGGCTGAACCGGAAAAAAAACACAGAGGGGTCTATAGAATGAGAGTGTCTCAGTTGATGAGCGGCGTCGCGATTGCGGCGTTGACAATAGGTTGGTCGACGCCTGCGTATGCGCAGTCCACCGGCACGCAGGAAGTTGAAAAAGTAACCGTCACAGGCGAGCGCTCCGGCACCGGCGGTACAATCGTCAAGGAACAGCGGCCGAAATCACGCTCGACAATCACCCAAAAATATCTGGGCACACAGCCCGGCGGGCAAACCGTCATTCAGGGCCTGAATTTGGTCCCCGGCATGAATTTCACCAACAACGATCCCTACGGTTCAAGTGGCGGCAACATCCGTCTGCGCGGCTTTGACGGCGCGCGCGTGTCGCTCACCATGGACGGCGTTCCGCTCAACGACACCGGCAACTATGCCGTCTTCACCAACCAGATGGTCGACCCGGAATATCTCGAACGCGCCACCGTCAACACCGGCACCACCGACGTCGACAGCCCAACGGCTTCGGCCACGGGCGGTACGATCAACTTGGTCACCCGCAAGCCTTACAAGGACCTGACAATGTCTATGACTGGATCGGCCGGTTCGTGGGATTACAACCGCTTCGCCGCCATTCTGGACTCCGGCGAATACAACGGCGTCAGCGCTTTTGGCGGTATTTCATTCCAGGAATACGACAAGTTCAAAGGCCCGGGCACACTCAAAAAGACCCAGGGCAACGCCCGCATCTATCAGGAAATCGGCGAGAAAAGCTTCATCAGCCTCATCGGCCATTACAACGAAAACCGCAACAATTTCTACCGCAACCTGACGCTCGCTCAAATCGCGACATTCGGTGACATGTATGAAAATTTCTCAAGTTGCACGCGCGACGCGGCCAACAATCTTGCGGGCGTTGACGGCCTCATCAACGACGTTCAAAACGACGGTCTTGCCACCCTCGCCGGCGGCGCCGACAACATTCTCAATCCGGGAAGCTGCACCAACTACTACAATTTGCGCATCAACCCGTCGAACACCGGCAATCTCCGGCTCCAGTCCAGCTTCGCCCTGTCTGACGAACTTCGCCTCACGATCGATCCGTCCTGGCAATACGTCAAGGCCAATGGCGGCGGCACAACGGTGATTTCCGAAACCGACACCCGCCTGGGTACCGGTGTCAATCTCAACAACGACCTGCTCACCATCGGCGCCACGCCCGACCTGCTGGACTCGATCCGGCTCTATACGCCCAACAATACCAACACAAGCCGTTACGGTGTCACCGCTTCTGTGATCTGGCAGCCCAGCGAAACAGATACATTCCGCGCCGCCTACACCGGCGATCACGGCCGCCATCGTCAGACCGGCGTCTTTAGCAAGCTCACGGCGGCCGGCGACCCAGTGGATATATTCGGCGGTCTTGACAGAATCGGAACGGCAATCGAGGGCACCGACGGCAACGTGTTGCGTGGCCGTGATCGGCTGTCGCACGCCATCTTGAACCAGATTTCGGCAAGCTATACCGGCCGCTTCTGGGATGAGGCATTGCTCATCGATGTCGGTCTTCGTGCACCGTTTTTCTCGCGCGATCTCAACCAGTACTGCTACACCCAGACCGGGACATCGAACGTACGCTGCACGAAGGAGGCGTTCACGGACGCCGACCTCGACGGCATCGGTACGCTCGCCTCGCAGGGTGCAACGGTCTTTGCCGCCCCGCTCACGACAAACTTCGAATACGACGCCGTGTTGCCCAATGTCGGCATCAGCTACGAGTTCGAACCATCGCACATCGTCTTTGCCAGCTATGCCGAAGGCTTCTCGGCGCCGCGCACCGACAATCTCTATGCCGTCTTCGCTGATGAGGCGACGGGTGTCGTTAAGGGCCTCGACGATATCCAGCCCGAAACCACACAATCTTACGACCTGGGTTATCGCTTCCACGGCGACAACATCACGGCGTCGGCCGCGATGTGGTACAACGCCTATCAAAATCGTGTTGTCTCGTCGTTCGACGTCAACACCGGCCTGAACATCGACCGCAATTTGGGTGAAGTCATCATCCAGGGCATCGACGCGGAGCTGGGCTGGAAAGCGAACGAAAATCTGGTCGTCTATGGCTCGGTTTCCTATCTTCAGTCGGAGGTGCAGGACAATATTCCAGCCGTCGTGCTTCCCAACCTCGAATGCGCCCCAGTCTTGGGCAAGCCCGAATGCTTCGTGCCAACCGCGGGCAAGGAACTGGTCGAGACGCCGAGCCTCACCATGGCCGCGCGCGCCATGTACGCCATCAACGACAACATCAGCGTTGGTGTGCAGGGTAAATATGTCGGCGACCGCTGGGCCACCGACGTCAACGACCAGCTCGCCAAATCCTACATGCTGTTCGATGCCGACGCGACGTTCGACCTGACCGCTTTGGGCTGGGCCAACACCGTCTTCCAGTTCAATGCCATCAACATCCTGAACGAAAGCTATCTCGGCAGCATCTCTACAACCAACCACGCCAACACCCTCGACATCAATCCGACGGCGACAGTGGTCAATCGTGGTGGAGCGGCTCCGTCCTATGGCATCGGTGCACCGCAAACGTTCCAGATGCAGATCAAAACCAAGTTCTGAACATCTGAACACGGCCTGTGACTGCAGAGGCGGCCCAAGTGCCGCCTCTTTTGATTCCGGTTTGGCGCCCTATGTGACATTCATATAATCGTCACGCTGGTTAAGGGGACACGACATGACGCGTTTCCGATCCGATCTGAAAGCTTCATAAACAATTCATTTGAATATTCACCGCACCGCAGCATATGGTTACCTTGTTCACCGAGTTCGTGGACATTCCTCCCTACTACTTGCCGACTACCGGAAAAAGCGGGTGCCCTCCCGCTTTTTCCATTTCTATCCGCAATCGCCAATGGCGCCACTTTTCTAAGCGCCTCTCCCATGTTACCCCACCGCATGAACTTCCTCGCCATCGCCATCGGTGCTTTCTACATTTTCGCAGGCGTCGTCGCCTTGCGCGCGTTGCGCTTTGACGGCTTGATGGACACTCTGCTGGCCGCGTTGGAGAGCCGCCCTCCAGCCGCCGCCGAGCGCTGGAAGAGCGCGATCCTCACCGCGGGCGCAGCCCTCACGCTGGCCAGCGGGGTCGCACTTGCGACTTTGAGCCCCCTCGCGCCAACCCTGTTCATCGCCAACGCCATCGTGCAAGGGGGCTACCTCGCCTGGGCCGCCCGCGCCCTTCCGCCCGCGGACGCTGACGAAGCCATGGGCCGTAGCCAAACCCAAAACGCCTTCGTGATCTACTTCGTAGCCACCGCTTTCGTCGTTTGGCTGCACGCCAACGGCACGTTGCGTCCCTGGCCAGCCGGCGCCTACACACTGTCCCTGGAAGCCCTGCTTGTGGGCGCGATCACGCTCGCCGGCTGGGCTCTGATGTTCGTTCCGCGCTGGTCGAGCGCACGCGACCGGTCCATCCCCGAGGCATTCGCAGCACCGATGCCGATGCCTATACCTGTCAACTTGCGCCTCCAGCCGGACTGGCAGCACTGGCCGCTCTGGGACGCCGACAGCGGTGAAAACGTCAACCACTATCATCTGCTCCCGATCGAACTGGCCGAGCGCATCGAAGCCTGGGACGACAGCTGGCAGGAGACCTACAACGGCGACGACCCGCCCGCGAGCGGCTTCCCAACCCAGGCCCTGCGCCTCGCCTACGAAGCCCAAGGCAAGCTCATCGCCGCCGAACTGCAACGCCACTGGAAAGGCCGCGTGGAAACACCCGACGAGTTTCGTTAGCGCTCGCATGATCCGGGTACGCCGAGCTCAGCTCTGAAAACCAGGCGACTGGGCACGGGTCCGGCGCACCACTTCAATGCAGAGAAGTATGCTCTAGGGTGCAGCCCCTTGGTGTGATCTGCGCAATATGAGCGCAAGCAGGGCGCAGATCATCAGGACCGCTGCTGCCAGAAATGGCGCGCCGGGAAAGTGTTCGCCAGGTCCGCTCGTGAAAGCTGAAAACAGCTGCGTCATCAGGATCGGGCTGATGATGGCAGCCACACAAAAGCTGGAGGCAAGAGCACCTTGCAATTCGCCCTGCGCGTTTTCCGGAGTTCCCCTCGTCATCAGCGACTGTCCGGCAGGAAAGAAAAATCCTGCAAAGCTGCCGATGAAGAT
This sequence comes from Rhodobiaceae bacterium, assembly GCA_031413455.1. Lineage (GTDB taxonomy): Bacteria > Pseudomonadota > Alphaproteobacteria > Micropepsales > Micropepsaceae > SZUA-430. The sequence continues at coordinate 11,817 of JANOFD010000412.1, read as the reverse complement.
GCCTGCGTAGATCGCACCTGGTCCAGATGCGAAGGCGAGAGTCAGGAACGAAACGGTCGCAGCGCCGATCGAAAACCATAGTGTGCGCCATTCGCCGAACCGTTTGATAACAGGGCCGGTAAAGCCTCCCTGCATCAGCACCATCAGCAGCCCGTACACGCCCGCCGAAACGCCCACTTCCCACTTGCTCCACTGTGCAACTTCGATGGTGAAGAACGCCCAAATTGTTCCATAGGATTGGCTCGCCAGTTGAACACAAAAGAAGGCGATGAGAATTGAGAGTACGGCTGGATAGCGGGCGATCTGGATAACGCTGCCTATGGGATTGGCGCGCTGCCAGTTGAACTCTCGACGTCGTTCCGGAGGAAGTGTCTCGTCAAACGTGAAGTACCCGTACGCCAGAACGGCGAGCGTGGCGCAGCCCGCCACCAGAAAGGGCAGGCGATAATCATATTCACCCAGGAGACCGCCGACTGGTGGTCCCATCACAAAACCGAGCCCCAGGGCCGCACCCGTCAGTCCAAACACCCGTGAACGCTCTGCCGGATCGGTTACATCCACGATGCTGGCGTTTGCGGTGGGAATAGTTGCCCCGCAAAGCCCCGAAAGAGCGCGCGCCACGAAAAGCCACATCAAAGTGGGCGCAGCCGCCATGAGAAAATAATTCACAGCAAAGCCGAACAATGCGAGCAGCATGACCATCCTTCGTCCGTACTGATCGCTCAGGCCACCGAGTATGGGAGCCACAACGAACTGCGTGCCAGCAAAGGCGAACATCAGATAACCGCTGATTTCGGCGGCGCTGGAACTGGGGAGTTTGGTCAGTTGCTGAATGAGATCGGGTGTCACCGGCAAGATGAGGCCGATGCCCAATGCATCGAGAAAGGTAACGAGACACACGAAGAGCAGTGTTCGGGATTGAAACTTGGACTTAGACATGCGTGCGTCCACTTGGCCGGTCAGACTGAATGGCAGTCAAAGGGGGCTCGAGTCAAAGCCATGTCCGTGGGCTCGCCGCATATCTGGCACGATTTCTGTGATTTGTTGGAACTTTGGCTCCGACAGCTCCGTGAGTTGGTCCTCGCGCAAATGCCCGCGGAGGATCAATTGCGCAAACACGAAGGTCAGTTGTGAGTAACGATAGTCAAGCAACCCGTCCACCCCACGGCGTCGCTCGCGCAGCCAAACCTCGAGTGGCCACAGCTGTTCGAAACCCTGAATCTCTGGAGCCTGCCGAACTGCAACGCCACTGGAAGGGCCGCGTGGAAACACCGGACGAGTTTCGTTAGCGCTTGAATGAGCCGGTCGCGCCGAAGTCAGCCCTGAAAACGTGGCGCTTGCGCACCCGTCCGGCGAGGAAGAAGATACGGCGTACTGATCATTGTGGGGGACGTTTTTATGATGGTTCGTTGGCACTTGAGCGTTGCGCTCACGATTTTCGCTTCTGGACTTGCATGGGCCGGCGCGCCGCCGCCCGCCCAGCCCGGCGATCTGCAGATTATCCACGCCTGCTTGACTTCGCGGATCGCAAGCCTGTCTTCGACCTGCATAGGCGTGGCCTCCGATGCCTGCCTGAAGGGCGCCACCAGCCCGCAACAGCGGGCTCAGTGCATGACGCGCGAGCGAGCGGTTTGGGACTTGTTTTTGAACAACGACTATCAGGCGCTCATGGCAAACCTGAGGTTCAAAGCGCGAAGGGAGTTGCGCATCATCGAGCGACGCTTTCTTGCGACGACAGAGCGACGCTGCAACTTCGTCCGCTCGGCGCGCAAGTATGCGTTCTATGTCCAGCTTGCCGAAATCGAAAAATGCTGGATGCAGGCCACCGCCGTGCAGTGGCTGTGGCTCAGGGACTTTGTCGACCTCGCCAAACCCGAAAAGTTTCAATAGCAAAATCCAGCAGCACCTCCCCCGTAAGGCGAACACGCGCAACCGCCGCTTGAATGCGTTGTTGCAATGACACATCGCGAGTCAAAGCGGCCTGCGTCCTCATCACTTCCGGCCCAAAATGCTTGCCCACCCTGCAAACCCTGCTAGCGTTTGCGCATTGAAATCAGGCGCTAAGGCCAAAAAGGCCGGTCGTGGGGATCCGTGCGCCACTTGGGGGAAAAATGGGTAACGTCTCGCGTAAGTCAGTGCTGCTGTCTGCAACTGCTTTGTTCGCCGTCGCATCGATGTCGGCGCTCGCTGCCGATAAGCCGAAATCCGGTGAGATCGTGATCGCCCAAGCGTCGACGCCCGCTCCCGCGCCCACCACCGAAACCAAAGTCGAAAGAGTCACCGTCACCGCGACAAGACGCAAGACCGAACTGCAAAAAACTCCGGTCGCAGTTACTGCCGTCGGCGAACAAACCATTAAAGACGCAAAAGTCGAAAACATCGAAGACTTGATGGCGGTGGTCCCTTCGCTGCAAGTCACCAACGGCGGCAACCCGGCCGCTTTCACGATGCGCATTCGCGGCGTCGGCACGCAGGGAAACAACGCCGGCCTTGAAGCCGCGGTCGGTACCTTCATCGACGGCGTCTATCGCAGCCGCGCCAGCGTTGCCTTCGGCGATCTGGGCGAGCTTGAGCGCATCGAAGTCTTGCGCGGTCCGCAAGGCACCCTGTTCGGCCGCAACACCTCGGCTGGCATCCTCAGCGTCATCACCAAAAAACCAACCTTCGACGGCACTGAGATCGACGCCGAGTCTACCTTTGGTTCCTTCGACCAATATTCGGGCCGCGCCAGCATCAATTTTGTTCCCGTTGCCGACAAGATTGCCATCCGCTTATTCGGCACCCGCAACGAGCAAGAAGGTTTCATCGACGTCAACCCGGGCAGGCCCGACGCCTACGACGGCAACGCCAAGAGCTATTTCACCGTCCGCGGCCAGGCCTTCTTTCAGCTCAGCGAAATGACGGACCTTCGCCTCATCGCCGACTACGCTGATCGCGCCGATCAATGCTGCTCGGCGGCGACGTTGTTCCCCGGCGGCAACGGGCGGGCACCCACGGTACCGTTCCCCAGCACCTCGGGCCCATCTATCATCAACTTCATCGAAGGACCGCTTCTCGGCAAAGCGACGTCGAACCAGGTTGATGAGCAGGTGGCCTTTGGCAACCGTTCGACGAACAACGACATCGTCGACAAAGGGCTATCGGCCGAATTCAATGTGAACTTCGGTTGGGCGAACTTGACATCGATCACCGCACTCCGGGACTGGGAGACCACCTACGCGCAAGACTCGGACTTCTCGGGCGCCGACATTCTCTATTTTGCCGACGACGGCACCAATTTGACCCGGTTTGAAACCTTCACTCACGAAATGCGACTAACGGGCGACACCGGACAGCTCGACTGGCTGCTCGGTGTTTTCGTCTCCAACGAAGACATTACGCGCCGTTCGACCTTGTTGTCGGGCTTCGAACAAGAAACCTATATGAGTTTGCACCGCATCGGTGACTCTCCGCTTTCGATGCGCGGAAGCCTGACGGCATTGTTCGGTCACGGTGCTGGAACGCCGGTCTATACCGGTGGCCTGGGCCAAGACGATTTGTATAAGCAAAATTCGTCGAGTTTTGCGGTGTTTACCCACAACGTCGTCCATTTCTCCGACGACGTTAATCTTTCGCTGGGCCTGCGCTACACGGAAGAAACGAAGACCTTCAACGCTACGTATGACACAAACGGTCAAGGCGGATGTACTTCTATTGAAACCGCATTCGGTCTGAATCCCGGCGCGCAAGCGGCGTTCCTGCTCCAATCGGCCGGCGTTCAAGGTCTTGTTGCCCTGACCTGTTTGCCAGGGTCGCGTCATGCGCTCGACGTGTTGACGACCTCGTTTGGCGGTCACCATCAGGAGAAAACCGAGAGAGAGTTCTCGGGTGTCATGACCTTGGCCTGGGAAGTCGAGGAGGACGTCAACACCTACGCAACCTACTCGCGCGGTCACAAAGCCGGTGGCTTCAACCTGGATCGTTCCTTCTCGGATAGCCTGGGGTCGATCATCTCGAACTCAACCTGCTTTGATCCCCTGCCAAATCCGCCGTTCAACGCGGCCTTTGGTTGCGCCCAGACCGTGCGCGCACCCGACACCAGCTTCGCCCCCGAATTCGTCGATGCCTACGAACTCGGTTTGAAGATGACCTTCGACGATGGAAAACTGCTCGTCAACACGGCGGCCTTCTACCAGGACTTCCAGAACTTCCAGCTGAACACCTTCACCGGCGTCTCGTTTATCGTCACCTCGGTGCCCGAAGTCATCAGCCAGGGTCTGGAAATTGAAACGTCGTGGAGGACGCCGATTGAGGGCCTCAGCACAAACCTCGCCGTGCAGTATACCGACGCCCACTATGGCGATATCGGTTCGCTGACCACGCCAGGCTCGTTCATCGCGCTGAACCCGGGCCTCTTCGCGCTCAAGGATGCGACCATCACGCACTCGCCGGAATGGACGGTGACCGGTGGCTTGAACTACAAATTCCCGCTCTTCAACAACATGACCGGGCTCTTCCACACCGACGCCCGTTGGCAGGGCGAAATGAACACCGGCTCGAATCTCGATCCGCGCAAGATCCAGAAAGCCTTCGCAGTGGTCGGCGCCAAGTTCGGCATTTACACCGACAACCAGCAATTCGGTCTTGAGTTCTTCGCCCGCAACCTGTTGGACGAAAAATACATCAACACGGCCTTCGATGCGCCTCTCCAAGGCTCTTCGATGTCCCCGACTTCCGGAGGCACCAGCACAATCGATGCCTTCTTGGGCGAACCACGGATGATGGGTATTACGTTGAGCGGCCGTTACTAGACGCCACTCAATACCGGTCGCATAAAACGCGGCGGTCAGGCTCCAAGGCCTGGCCGCCGTTTTCGTTTCATTTCCTGCGCGCCACGATTTCGACCTTGATGGTCACAACCTCATTGTCGATGTGGCAGCGCGACATCACAAAATCGCCGCAGGTTTCGCAAATGATGTCCAGCTGCCCGGCATAGCGGCCGGGCGTCAGCCCGGACAGGTTGATCTCGGCCGCAAACAACTTCGTCCGGCCGCGGCTGACGTTTCGAACGCTGTTGCCATGGACAAGCCTGAGCCACGGCAAATCGCGTGGCACGAACCTGAAGCTCTGCGGTTCCTCGCATGACGCGTTGCGCGCCTCGACCTCAAAACCATCGATCGTGCCCGCAGGCGCCCGGCCCAGATCGACAATCACCGGCGCGCCGGCCTGCGATGACGTTGAAAGAACCGCGATACAAAACGCTGCACACAGCGCCCGGTGCTTGAGCATGACAAGTTTCCTCCCAATAGGCCGTGGCCTCACGTTAGCAGATAAGTCATCTTCCCCGCTTCCAACAAAATTTTCCCACGCTTCTGCAGCTCATCGGCAATGCTCTCAACCTCCGGATCGCTGAGCGCATCGGCACGGAAGTGCGCCTTGATGCTGCTCCTCAGGGTCTTGAGCGTGGCGGGTCGCGCACCCATCCGCTTTTTCAGATTGTCGATAAACAGGTCCTCGCGGCTGGGCGCTTTGGCCGCCACTTTTGCCGCAACCTTGGGCGCAGGCTTTGCCGTCGCCGTCCGTGGCACCGGCGCGCGCGCAATGTCCGTGATGGCACTCCACCGCTGACAACTGATTTTGAGTTTCTTCAAATGCGCGATCAGCGGGTCAAAGCCTTTGTCGTTCGAAACAATGTGAAAATCGCTTCCCGGGTCTTCGACCGAAAGCCGACCGATGTAATACACAATGTGAAAATCCATCGCATTCTTGCCACTGCCCTCGACCTGGATGTACTCGACGGCCTTTCCCAGGGCCTGCAACGCGCTGGCCATGCTCAACAGGATGCGTGCCTGCTTGGCGCCGATGAAGACCTTGATCTTGAACGCCCCTTCATCCAGCGCACCGGCTGTAGTGGGCTGCACGTTCTCAAAGTCGATCAGGATATAGCTGGTTTTCAAGACCTGTCCTTTCGTCAGCACCCCAATCCTACACGCCTGGGCGGTCGCGCGGCACCAAATGGAGGTAGTCTTCAAGTGCCTTGCCGGTGAGGGGTTTGATCATGACCCGCACGGTGTTGGTCACCGTACCCATTTCCACGCCCTCGCGCCGGCGGACCTCCAGGAATCCCGCGGTCTCCCAAAAGCGTTCGGCTCGCGCATTGCCAAGCACGACGCCGAGACGCAGCCAAGCGGCGCCATTCGCCACCGCCCATTGTTCGATGTCGCGATAGAGCAACTGGGCCTCGCCGTTGCCGTGACGGGCCGTTGACAGGATGAACAATCCGATGTGCCAGACGCCGGGCGCAAGCAGATCCGATGTTATGTTAGCCATAGCGGCCAGGGCACCGCCGGTGTCGCGCCAGCCCAACCGAAACTGCCTGGTGAAACTCCAGCCATCTGGCAAAAGTTCATGCAACTCTTCATGCGCTTCGGTGGGCTGAGCGGCGTGTCCGAGTACTGCCATAAAGTACGCCGGATTGTCGTCAAAGAACCGCTGCAACAGCGGCACGTGGTGGGGTGTGAGCTCGAACACTGAAAGTCCGCCGACCGACACGCCGGGCAGGCCGTCCTCGCTCACGCTACCCAGATCCACATTCACCCCTTCATCCGCATCTGGCCCATAAAGTCGCGCTTGCCCAGCTTCACGCCTTTCATCCGCAAAATGTCATAGGTTGTGGCGGCGTGGAAATAGAAGTTGGGCAGAGAGAATGACATCAGGAAACCTTCCGCCGTGAACGGGAGCTTGAAATCGCGCAGCTGAAAGGTCACGTCGCGCCCCTCAAGCGCATTCACCTCTGCGGGCGTCAGCTTCGCCAACGCGTCGCGTGCGTCGATCACCAGTTTCTGCAGGCCGCGATAGTCAAGGTCCGGCGCACTCGGCGGTGGCGAAAACACGCCTGCCTTCACACCCTCGATCGCGCCTGCCGAATGGTGCGCCACCGATTGCACCTGAAACCGGAATGGCAGCATGTCGGAGGTCAGCCGCGTCTCGACGATCTCATTGGGATCGATATTGCTAGCCGCGCAATGTGCAAGCCCTTTATCCAACACACCGATCACGCCGCCCAAAGTCTGCAGGTAACTCGCCACACTCAAATCATAAAGTGCAATCGCCATCGTCAACTCTCCTGTTATTGATCGCGCTTACGTTTCACCCTGTTCACCGCCTCGTCAAGGGTCTGCAGGAACCGCGAGCGGTCGCCGGCCGCAAAAGGCTTCGGCCCGCCGGTGATTTCCCCTGTCGAGCGCAGATGTTCCATCAATCCCCGCTGCGCCATCGCAGCTCCAATCGAGTTCAACGTAAAGGCGCGCCCCGTCGGCCCGATCACCTCGGCCCCCGTCTGCAAACAGCGATGGGCGAGGGGAATGTCCGCTGTAATCACAATGTCCCCGCTTTCTGCGCGCGCCACGATCCAGTCGTCAGCCACATCCGGCCCCGCTTCGACGACCACCATCTCGATCAGCGGACCGGCGGGCACCCTGACGCCGCCATTCGAAATCACATAGACCTTCAACCCATAGCGTCGCGCCACGCGATAGACCTCCTCCTTCACAGGGCAGGCATCGGCATCGACAAAGATTTCGCTCAATTCATCCATCCTTGCACAACGCATACAGCCCCATTACTCTCGCCTGCAACACCTATTGGGGGAAGTTCAATGGTCCGGATTCTGAAGGCGCTCGCGTTAATCGTGGCGCTGCTCGCTGGCGCAGCGGCAACGATCTATTTTACCGGCAACACGCTGAATGTCTTTGTCTGGCTGACCAAGCCCGCCCACGGCTGGGACCTCGCGCGCAAAGCCCCCACACCCGACTACGCCCAAGCCGAAAGTTGGGCCGCCCGCCCCGGCAAAGACAGCTTCGCATCCTTTGCGCCTCAGGGCACCGTAGTTCAGCCAGGCGCCCGCACTGTCGATGTTTTCTTCGTTCACCCAACCGGTTTCTTGTCCGGCACTGAATGGAACTCAAGCCTAAACCCCAACAGCCGCACCGAAGAAAACACTAAATGGATGATGGCCAATCAGGCCAGCGCCTTCAGTTCCTGCTGCAACATCTTCGCGCCACGTTATCGCGAGGCATCGATCTTCCGCTATATGAACGCGCCACCGGACATCGCAGAGAACGCGATGAACTTCGCCTACGCCGATGTCGTGCGCGCCTTCAAATACTACCTCGATCACGAAAACCAGGGCCGCCCCTTCATCATCGCCAGCCACAGCCAGGGCACAACCCACGCCTTCCGTCTGATCAAGGAACATGTCGATGGCACCAACACCGCAGGCCGCATGATATTATACATTCATTCCTTACAAATTTGGATGCTACTCCTATTCCGCTAACGCAGATATGTCTGCCATGGTAAAAAGAGGCTTTTTAACACAGGATGATACAAGTTTTGAAAAGGCAGATAAAGTCAATTACCTGGACCAATTGAAACCTACTGACCTCTCAATGTTACAGGAAATCAAAGCAAAATACGGTAAGATGAGTGCAAATTCTTTAATGAGGCATACTTATATCAATTATCCGTTTTATGCTACCAGAAGCGAAGTGGCAGAAAATATTTTAAATAAAGAAGAATTAGCGAAGGTAAATAATGCCAAACCGTTGGGTAAGAATACAATTTTATTTACAATCGGTTACGAAGGCATTTCTCTGGAAGAATATCTGGTCCGTTTACTTAAAAACGATGTGAAAATATTAGTGGATGTTCGGAATAATCCATTAAGCATGAAATATGGATTTAGCAAAAGTCAGTTAAAAAAATATTGTGAGAGTATTGGAATACTGTATTTACACTTTCCGGAAGTTGGAATTAAATCGGAACAAAGGCGCGAATTGAATTCCCAGGAAGATTACGACCAGTTATTTTCTGTATATCGTAAAAATAATTTAAGTAAAACAACTGAAACTCAAACCGAAATTCTGAATCTATTAAAGCAACATAAACGTATTGCACTTACCTGCTTTGAAGCCAATATTAGCCAATGCCACCGCAAACACTTATCGGAAGCCATCAAAGATCTTTCAGCATTTGATTTTGAAGTAAAGCATATCTGATCTATGGCTAAAACGAAAGTATTAATTGCCGTAAAAACCTATCCAACACTCTCCTCCAAATATGATGAACTGGTCTGTACCGCAGGTTTTCGGGAAGATGGAACCTGGATCAGAATATATCCATTACCCTTTCGAAAAAAAGTCTATCACGAACAATATAAAAAATATGACTGGATAGAACTGGACTTGGTTAAAAATGAAAGCGATTTCAGGCCTGAAAGTTTCAGACCACTATCGCTTGAAAGCGAAATTAAAATCATCGGTCACATTGATACCAAAAGTGATTGGGAGGAACGCAAGAAATTTTGTTTAGGTAAAATTTATTTCAACCTGGCAGAACTTATTGCCGAAGCTAAAGATAAAAATATTTGTACTTCCCTGGCTGTTTTCAAACCATCAGAAATTTTGAATTTCAAAACTGAAACAGTAGAGAGAGAATGGAATAGAGAAAAATTATCCAAGCTTAATCAATTAAACCTCTTTGAATCAATCAAGGATGGAAAATTTGAAGTTGTTCAAAAACTACCTTACAAATTTAAATACGTTCTCAAAGACAATCAGGGTAAAGAAAGCAGCATGATGATTGAAGATTGGGAAATAGGTCAACTCTATTGGAATTGTCTTGCACGTCACGAAGGAAATGAAAAGAAAGCGATTGAAGATGTTCGCAAAAAATACTTTGATGATTTTGCCAAAACAAAAGACTTGTATCTATTTCTAGGTACAACACAGGCACATCATCATGCTTCATATAATCCGTTCATTATAATCGGAACATTTCATCCAAAAAAAATCATTCAGTCGAAGCTGTTTTAGACTAACCAGAATATCAGTCTGCATTTCAGTAACTGTTTTAAAGTAAAAGAGATTCCCAATAAAGCAACTGTCAAGGAATCCTTGATAGTTCAAAAAATTGGCAAAAGGAGATTTCCAGAAATTTTGAATTATATAATCTTGATGTCATCATTTCAGTTGGGGGCAACCATCCGGAATTTCCGGATAGCTCACAATGAAGGGCCGGATACTAAAGATGTGGGTAAAATTGTCAAGAGCAGCCCTTTTAAAGAAAATTCAGTATGTCGGAAATTCCGACTTACAGCAGAGAAATGCAATTCAAAACGAAGAGTATCTCTACAAAACCTAAATCAGGTTTGATTTTTATTTTTGCTACATTTTCGTAAAATTATGTGTCATTTATTCATTTTTGCTACATTTTTGTCTAAATTTGTGTCAAATGAAACCAATTTCAAAACAGATCAGTGAGACTATAGCTATAAATCCCCCGGGAGAAATCATCTTTTTGACCGATTTCAGAAACCTGGGAACGGATTCGGCCATACGTACTACTTTATCCCGTATGAGCAGGGAAGGAATGCTGAATCGACTGGCACATGGCATTTATCAAAAACCTAAAACAGATCCTGTTTTGGGTGAACTTCTGCCAGGTCCTGAAGAACTGGCCCAAAAAATTGCTGATAAAGAATTGATCCGTATCAAACCATCCGGTGCATATGCATTGAACAAACTTGGTTTAAGTACGCAGGTTCCTGCACGGCTGGTTTATATTACGGATGGTAAATCCCGTCAAATAAAACTGGGCAATATGATCATTTTGTTTAAGTCAACAACACCTAAAAAACTATCTATGAGGGGCAAATACAGCAGCCTGATTATTCAGGCTCTGGAAGAATTAGACCTTAAAGAGATATCCCCAGGCATGGAACAAAAGCTGCATGATTTGGTAACAAAAGAAACGGATGAAGATCTGTTTTTTGATTTGAAATTGGCATCCGTCAAAGTACACGATTATATTATTCAACTCCTAAAAAGGAAGAGGAATGACAGGCTGGCTCTCGATTAATGAAGAACAACGAAAAGCCAGTATCGACCAGGCAGCTGCCATAAGCGGCATTGGCACTGTAGCTATTGAAAAAGACTGGTGGGTAACGTTGGTTTTGAATGATAGGAATGGCAAATAAATTGGTTTTAACAGACAGAAACGTTGCGTCTGTTGGTAGAGACGCAATGCATTGCGTCTCTACGTCCCAACGCAATCAACCTGTTGTATTTCGAATTGGTTCTTTCAAATTGGTTTTAAAATGCAGATCGTAGTGGTTGCGATAAATATTGTAAATAGCATTCAAACTATTCAATGCAAACTATATAATCTTTTGGTTTACAATCATAATTCTAATGTTTACTATAATTGGAAGCCAAATTCGTAAATGCGAAAGAATGATGCCTTTTACCTCCCCAACTTGACATCACAATTTGTGATTTCAAGTTTTTCTGTGCAACCTCCTCGTCCTCAGCGCCTCTGCGGTTAACGCAAACTCAATTTCCCCATTTTATTTCTTTTCTCCTCCCCTTCCGGCATCCTTGCAGAGATGTTTACCAGTGAAAGTTCATTTCCAATCTTCCTGATCACCTCTTCTATTTCAGCGGCTTTCTCCGGCGAAGGAAATTTTATGCCGGCTGCATACTGTCGCAACAGGCTTGCATTTATATTGGCCAATTTTGCAATCCCGGAAATATTCAGAAAATCTTTCTGCTCAAAAAAAACACTTAAATCATAGGCTAATTCAAATTCGATCTTATCCAGCACCAGGCCATGGAAATCAGCCAGCAGCTTTTTCATTTTTCTTTCTAAAGCTGTCACGGAAGAAGCTTTTTCCACCAGGAGGTTATTTTTATACTTTGTTCTTCCCCACAATAAACCATGGTGGCTTTTTTCGATGATCAGGGTGAGTTTTTTCAAAACATGGAAAAGTTTAGTAAG
>JANOFD010000411.1:0-13447 GCA_031413455.1 Rhodobiaceae bacterium | reverse complement strand
CTTACACGCCGCACCGACAACAAGCTGCACAAGACGCTCAAGGCGCGCGGATTGTGGGATAAGATCGCCGAAGCCGCCTGGCAATGCGCCGATCCGGGCTTACAGTTCCACACCACGATCAACGACTGGCACACCTGCCCTGCCTCGGGCCCTATCCGCGCCTCCAATCCGTGCTCGGAATACATGTTCCTCGACGATACGGCGTGCAATCTTGCTTCGTTGAATTTGCTCGCCTTCCGCAAGGAAATGCCGGACGGGCGCAAAGTGTTTGACGTCGTCGCCTACGAGCACGCGGTGCGCCTGTGGACCATCGTGCTGGAAATTTCGGTGATGATGGCGCAATTCCCGTCCAGGGAAATCGCGCAACTCTCCTACGAGTACCGCACGCTTGGCTTGGGCTACGCCAACATCGGCGGGTTGTTGATGTCATCGGGTATCGCTTATGACAGCAAGCAAGGCCGGGCTGTTGCCGGCGCGCTTGCCGCCTTGATGACCGGCGCCTCATATGCAACGTCGGCGGCAATGGCGCGGGAACTGGGCGCCTTCAAAGGTTATGCCAACAACACCGAGCACATGTTGCGCGTCATTCGCAATCACCGCCGCGCGGCGCATGGCACGGTCGATGGTTACGAAAAACTTGCGATCAAGCCGGTTCCTCTGAGCGCCATCGAAATGCCGGCGCTGGGATACGAAGGCCTGATTGACCGCGCGCGCGGCAGCTGGGACGAAGCTCTGGCACAAGGGACACTTTACGGGTACCGCAACGCCCAGACGACAGTCATCGCGCCGACGGGTACGATCGGCTTGGTTATGGATTGCGACACCACGGGGATCGAGCCTGATTTCGCGCTGGTCAAATTCAAAAAGCTGGCCGGCGGCGGATATTTCAAAATCATCAACCAGTCTGTCCCTGAAGCTCTGCGCGTGCTGGGATACCGCCCGGAACAGATCGAGGCGACCATCAACTACGCCGTCGGTCATGGCACGCTCAACGGCTCACCGGGCGTCAACCACGAATGGCTGAAGCTCAAAGGTTTTGGCGAGAAGGAACTGGCGTCAGTCGAGGCGGCCCTCGCCACGGCGTTTGACATTCGCTTTGTCTTCAACAAATGGACGCTGGGCGAAGAATTCTGCACCACCCAGCTGGGCCTGGCGCCGGATCGCATGGACATGGCCGATTTCGACCTGCTGGCCGAATTGGGTTTCACGAAGAGCGAAATTGACGCCGCCAACATCTATTGCTGTGGCGCGATGACCCTGGAAGGGGCGCCACATATCAAAGACGAGCATCTGTCTGTCTTCGATTGCGCCAACCCTTGCGGCAGAACGGGCAAGCGCGCCCTTTCGGTTGATAGCCACATTTTCATGCTGGCTGCGGCTCAACCGTTCATCTCGGGCGCCATCTCGAAAACCATCAACATGCCCAACAGCGCGACGGTTCAGGACTGCGCCGACGCTTACATGAAGTCGTGGAAACTGGCGCTCAAAGCCAATGCGCTCTACCGCGACGGCTCGAAACTGTCTCAACCGCTGGCTTCAACCATCCTGGCCAGCGATGACGAGGAAGACGATCTCATCGATCAATTACCGGAGATGTCGCAGACCGCCCGTGCGCAAGCCCTGGCCGAGCGTGTCGTCGAACGTGTCATCGAAATCACCAAGCGTGATCGCGAAAAACTTCCGCAGCGGCGCAAGGGCTACACGCAAAAGGCCAATGTCGGCGGGCACAAAGTCTATTTGCGCACCGGCGAATACGACGACGGACGCCTAGGTGAGATCTTCATCGACATGCACAAGGAAGGTGCAGCCTTCCGCAGTTTGATGAACAGCTTTGCCATCGCCATCTCGACGGGCTTGCAGTACGGTGTGCCGCTTGAAACTTTCGTGGCGGCGTTCACGTTTACGCGCTTTGAGCCCGCAGGTATCGTCACCGGCAACGACTCGATCAAGAATGCTACATCGGTGCTCGATTACATCTTCCGTGAACTGGCGGTGTCGTACCTTGGACGCCATGATCTCGCACATGTCGTTCCGGGCAACCCGGACGGTTCGGAAATCGGCGGCGGCGAAAACGAGGGCGCACGACCACCGGCGCCGCAGAACCCTGCGCGGATTGTTTCATCCGGTTTGGTGCGCGGTCAAATTCCGCAACAGCTGGTGGTCTTTGCCGGCGGCCAGGCGGCGGTGCGAACCGACACGACGATCGCAACCGCGCGTGCTGCGACCAGCGAAATTGCGCTGGAAGCCCCGCGCCGCAACCCGGTTGCTCAGGCCATCGAAGTGGTTGAGCGCGAAGTTGCAATCACAACGTCGGCGTCCCGGGTCCGGAAAATTCAAGAGGCGCGCATTAAAGGATACGAGGGCGATGCCTGCAGTAATTGCGGAAACTTTACGCTGGTGAGAAACGGCACCTGCATGAAATGCGACAGCTGCGGAACGACAACGGGCTGCAGCTGAGACTTGAATTTCCAGGGAAATGGATTGACGCGCGCGAGAGCCAAACATGGCCTCGCGCACACGGGGATCATAAGAAAGGGACGATGATGATTATTTGCTCCAAGCCTGAAGCGGACGGTGTAACGCGCGAATTCCTGCTCGACGACGCTCAAGCCGGAACTGAGGTTCAAGTCAAAACGCAGCTTTCAGGGGCTCGTGCTGGCGCCAATGAATGGTACGATGCCGGTGTAATCATTCGAGCCAGCAACGGGCTCGAAGCATCAGTTCTCAACCCGTCCGAACAAGGCCACTTTGTCAAACTCGACCGCGTGTTCACAAATGAAATCGCCGCCCTGCAAGCAATCGCGGTCAGTTATCGTCCGAACTAGGGCGCGTTTCGTTTAATTGGAACACTCATTACGGCTTGGCGGCGGCGAGTCCACACTCCTCACACTCGTCATGGCCGGGCTCTTTACCCGGCCATGACGATTTTTTTTGACTTCTTACCGACGGTGGGATGTGTTGTCACACGTCTAAAGCGATACGGGGTTCCAATTGAGCGAAACGCGCTCTCGTGTTCTGTCACGAACAAATGAATCCACGCGGAGGCGCGGAGGTCGCGGAGTTGGAAAATCCATTGCCCTCCCCGCTTGTGCACCGGATGCACATGAATGAGTCACACCAACGGCCGAAAGGTTTGACTTGCCATGTCGCATCGCGCTCGTAACTAGCCGGACAATTCGGCAGTTGACTTGGCGCTCAAATGTTCCTAATTTGTTCTATCTCCTGGTGCGCAAGCTTTTGGCGTGCACTCAGCTGCGACTTGATAATTTCATAAATAAGACGGGACACAGGCGGATCCTCTACGATTTGCGGCGTTTCGCCAAGCCTCAACTTCATGCTGTTCATGGGGTTGAACAGCGAGATGAAAAGCATAGCTGGTTGATAATATAGATGTTTTGACTACGCTTTTCAGCTTTTCATGTTGTTCACGAAGTGGGTGTATCCCCCCCAATTCAAATTCGCCAAGCAAAATTGGCGAGAGAAATCCGCATCACGCGTTGCCAGTCGGGCATCGGTTGGGGATGCCAGGCATCAAATTTACGCCTGGCCTCCCAACGCGCACATGACGCGAAAGCGAGGGCGGGGGTGGCCTTGCGCGGGGCGCGCATGGAATTCAGTTTAGCCAATTCCTGGCGGATGCCGTCTTTGAACCGGTTAAATATTGGCGCCAAGCTCATGGGCTGAATGTCTTTGGCGAATATGGAGTTCGTGCTCCCAAGCCATTCGACTGGCACACGGCACAGGCGCCGCTCGCGCCAGAGAGCAAACTCCCGAAGCGTTACAGATCGCGCCACAGCGCGGCCTGCAGCCACGGCCGCAGTATCATTTGCAACACCCAATAAGGAGAAACTCAGCGCAAAGACGCCGCCAAAGACCGCATCGCTATAGGTGTTGAATGCGGTTTCGTCTGCGAATGGCGCTTCATCGAAATCGCAGCTGCGGGCATCGATATACGCATCCAGTCGTTCTCGCGGCAGTTGGTGCTTGTGTACGGCTTCGGCCAATGCTTGGGCGACGGGCGCATGCACGTCGCGTCCGCCATACATCGCGTCGATTTGCTCTCGCCACCACGCGAGCTTAATTTGGCCGATCATGGGCTCGCTGATCGTGCGCGCACTGCTGGAAATTTCGTTGTCGAACGCACAAAGGGCCATAAAGCTGCGCCGGCTCTCTTCGGGAAAAAAGAAGGCGGACACATAACGGTCTGGGTCGCGGCGCGCCAACGCCCGCTCCAGATCATCCCACTCGCTCGAGATCAACCGATTCAACTCGCATAAAAAGGGGCCGCGCTATCAAGCGCAAGCCCCTTGAGGAATAGATAGCGACGGCGTCAGCCTACCAAGTGGAAGCTGACCATGCAAAACAGCATCGGGATCGACAGCATGACGTTTGTTCGGGAGAACAACATTGCCGTTCGCCCATGCGCCCCGCGTTGATCTTTGTTCAGGTCAGGAAACTTATTGTCGATGTTCAACGCCCTTTGCTGGTTGGGCCAGATTACAAACCAGACATTGAACCACATGATCGCGCCCAGCCACATTCCGATGCCAATCAGAGTTGACGATGGATTTACAAAGCTCTCCGCCGCGCCCAATGTCAGCGCGCTAATCAGGTTGCCAACCAGGTACGCCAGGATAAGCCCGGTCACCAAGGTTGCCATTGCTGCCCAACGGAAATACCACAGGGCTTCCGGCGCGATGAACTTGGATATTGCGGGTTTTTGTTCGTCGGGGATCTTTGGCATCGTCGGGATTTGGACGAAGTTAAAGTAATAGAGCAGGCCGATCCACAATATGCCGGACATCACATGCAGCCAGCGGAAAATGAAAGCCCAGAACAACTGACCGCTCAACATGGCGGACAACGCGTATCCACCAACCATGATGAACACAGCAAAGACAACGAGCGCGAGCACGAAACCCGCGATCAACGTATTGCGCAAATTGGACAATAGCGCGGCCATGGCCAAGGTACTCCCCTCAAGTCGCCGACTCAACTGCCGGTCGAGCGGAGTGTACCCCGGGCCAACTGATCAATCGACCTTCAGGTCGAAATTTTGTCTTTATTTTCCAGGTAAACAGTCCAAATTATATCGGCAATTCTGTCCGGCGGCTCGATTTTAACCACCAAATCACCTGCAACCGGGTGACGTAGACGGCTGTAAAGACTGAGGTCACGATACCCAAGGACAACGCGACCGCGAAGCCACGGACGGGTCCTGTACCCATCATCAATAGAATCAAACCGGCGAGCAACGTGGTCAAATTCGCGTCAATGATCGTAGACATTGCGCGCGAGAACCCAGCATCAACAGCCGACATGATGGGCTTGCCATTTCTTTGCTCCTCGCGAATGCGCTCATATATGAGAACATTCGCGTCTACGGCCATACCCATCGTCAAGACAAACGCGGCAATTCCTGGCAAAGTCAGCGTCGCGCCAAAAGCAGTCATCAAACCCAGCAACAAGAGCAAATTTGCCAAAAGCGCTAAGTCCGCAAAAATTCCAAACAGGCGATATTGAAGCGCCATAAAGCCGACGACCAAGATCAAGCCGCCAAGCGCTGCGTATGAGCCGGATTCAACTGCGTCTTGCCCGAGTTCGGCGCCGACGGTGCGCTGCTCCATTGCCTTGAGCGGCACGAACAAAGCACCTGAATTCAACAACACAGCGGTTTCATTGGCTTCTTCGATCGTAAAGTTTCCGCTGATCTGGCCCGATCCGCCCAGAATTGGTTCATTGATATTGGGAGCCGTAATAACTTTACCGTCGAGCACAGCCGCAAAGCGCTTGCCAACATTTGCTCGTGTAATGTCGGCAAACCGGCGAGCTCCTACCGTGTTAAATTTGAAAGTTATGACCGGCAAACTGGTTTGACTGTCAAACGCGCCTTGTGCATTGTTGAGCATATCGCCGGAAATTATGACGCGCTCCTTGACGGCAATTGGAACCTCTTGCGCATTAGCGCCGCGGCCGACCGTTTCATTCAAGAGCATGGAGCCTGCAGGAACGCGCCCAGCCAGAAGGTCAGCTGGAAGCGCATTCTCGTCCACCAAATGGAACGTCAACTTCGCCGCCGCCTGTCCGCGTGAAATGATCTTCTGAGGATCACTTTCGCCTGGTACTTGAACGATAATGCGCCGCGAGCCCTGCGGCTGGATCGTGATTTCCTTGGTGCCTTCCGGATCGATACGCTTGCGCAAAATTTCAACCGACTGCGCCATCGCATTGGCGCGGATTTGTTCGCGTCCGGCATTCGTCATCGTCAAAGTGGCATTGCCAGTCGGGTCAAACTCGACGTCGTACTCGCTTGATCCAATGACGCCGCCAGATAGCGGTAGCGCCAAGCTTTTCAGAAAAGTGCGCGCTTCTTCTAATTTGCCAGCATCGGTAATTTGAACGCGAACCGCATCCTTGGACGCAGACAGCCCGCCATAAGAGATTTTTCCCTTGCGTAACCCCTTGCGCACATCATCCAGAAGATTTTGCAGCTTATCATTAACGGCGACTTCAATTTCTGCTTCAAACAGGACATACACGCCACCTTGAAGATCAAGGCCAAGAGTAATCGCCCGGTGGGGAAGAAAGCCTGCGGACCGCGCGATTTCGTTCCGCCAGGCGAGTGGCAAAAAATTCGGCAGTGCCGTCAAAAATCCAATGACGCAAATCGCGATAACCGCGACTACTTTCCAAGTCTGAAATTGAAGCATTTAATATTTCCATTCGTCTTGGCTGGCGGGACTATTTCTTGTCTTCGTCCGATGACTTGCCCTTGGATTCCGGCCCCACGACATCGGTTTTTGAGCGGACGTCTGCCAACATCGATTTGACGACCTTGATACGCACATCTTCAGCGATTTCGAGTAAAATTTCGTCGCCTTCCAGCACCTTCACAACTTTGCCAATGATGCCTCCAGAGGTCACTACTGTGTCGCCACGGCGCACATTGGCGATCAGTTGCTGGTGGGTTTTCAAGCGTTGCTGCTGAGGTCGAATGACCAAGAAATACATGATCACAATAATCAACACGAACGGCATGAATTGAATGAAGATGTCGCTGGTGGCCGTCGCGCCAGGGGCCCCTTGGGCATACGCGGTCGAAATGAGCATGGAATGGCTGATCCGTTAACTGTTTAGCCCAAGGGCGGAAACTTTCGGCCGGACTATAGCCGGGGGCCGCTCCAATGCAACCGGGCTACGTCACCCGCGACAGACTGGCCCGGAGACGCGCAATCTTGTAGTCAGTGGTCATGTCCGATGAACAAATCGCCGTGCTCAGCCGAATTGCTGCTGCACTTGAGAAACTGGCACCCCGGCCACCCTCTGCGCCGGACTGGACGGCGGCTGACGCTTTCGTCTGGGAAGCCGGGCAAGGAACGTTGACTCCGCTGAGCGAGGTTGCACGCGTACCTCTCGAGTTGTTGGTGGGAATAGGCCGTCAACGCGATCAGCTGCTGACCAACACCAAACGCTTCGCGACCGGCCTGCCTGCCAACAATGCCCTGCTTTGGGGGGCGCGTGGCACCGGAAAGAGCGCTCTGGTGAAGGCTATCCACGCAGCGGTCGTGGAAGACACCGGGGCCTCTGTCAAGCTGGTCGAAATCCACCGCGAGGACATATCTTCGCTGGGGGCCTTGCTTCCAATTCTGGGATCGGCACCGGTCCGAAGTATTTTATTTTGCGATGATTTGTCCTTCGATGCCAACGACGCAGCATACCGGCCACTCAAAACTGTTCTTGAAGGTGGCATCGCCGGGCGGCCTGAGAACGTCGTGTTCTATGCCACGTCGAACAGGCGCCATTTAGTGGCACGCGACATGAGCGAAAATGAGCGTTCCACCGCGATCCATCCGGACGAAGCCGTCGAAGAAAAAATCTCGTTGTCTGATCGCTTTGGTTTGTGGCTGGGTTTTCACAATGTCAGTCAGCAGGATTACTTGTCTATCGTGTCGGGCTATGCCCTACATTTCCAACTTAGCATTGCCCCACAGGAGCTAGAGCGCAGGGCCTTGGAATGGTCGATGACACGCGGCAGCCGGTCCGGCCGCGTGGCTTGGCAATTCATCGAGGACTTGGCCGGAAGCCTGGGTCAACGGCTGGCGGTGGCTGTCGTCAAATAGCGCTTGGGGTCAACGGCAATCTCGCCCCGGCGAATTTCGAAATGGAGCTGCGGCCGGTCGACATCGCCAGTCGCTCCGACATGAGCGATGGCTTGACCACGTTTAACTTTTTCGCCCTTACTGACAAGCAGGCGCCGGTTGTGTGCGTATGCGGTCACATATCCGCTTGCATGCCGGATCAGCAACAGATTTCCATAACTTACCAATTCGTTGCCGGAATAAACGACAACTCCACTATCGGCAGCCTTGACTGCGGCGCCCGGTTCGGCGGCAATATTGATCCCGTCATTGTGCAAGCCACCATTGTGCCTGCCAAATGACGATAAAATTTTTCCACGCACCGGCCACATGAATTGGCCCCCAAATTTCGCCGGTTGGGCAGACTTGCTCTCACGCTGACGTGGCACATAGGCCGCGTTGAGATCGACATCGTCTGTTTTAGTCGAAACACTTTCCGGGATTTCTCCAATGGGGACATTCGCCCGCCCGTTCAGGGCGTTGGGTTTGGCGCGAGGCCCGTCAAAGGAATAGTACCGTGCACCTTCAATGCGTGGGTCCAGCCCTTCGGCTGCTCCATCCAAATCCCGCTCTATAACCACTGAACGTCTCATCGGCCTTGGCGGTACTAAATACGCCGTGCGCACCGGCGTCACGCGTGCCGTCACTCGTTGCCGCCCACCTGCATAGCGAACATTTATACGTTGACCGGGGAGCAAATTATCCGGGTCAACAAGGTTGTTGGTATCGACGAGCGCTTCGCGTGACATTCCATGTGCGCGCGCAATCGAACTGATCGTGTCGCCAGATTCGACGACATAGTTCGCGGGCCGCGACACATGGCTTGTTGTCCTCGCCGCCTGAGGGCGCGAATGGTCAAAGTCATAAGTCGCGCAACCACTAGCGGTACCGAGCAGAAGCACAGCAATAAGAGACTGTGCCGTTTGCCCTGCCGTTTTGCGGTATGAGCGACGATTGCGCGGATCATCCGTGCGCTCCATCACCCTTCACTACGCCTTCCAACAAAGGCACGAATTTTACGGGCAGCAGATCCGTGCTTTGAAAACCGTGTGCTGTCCGTTTTACTCGAACTAACACCTGCCCTTGGCCACCATGATCTATAGGAATAACCATGAGCCCCTTAAGATTGAGTTGATTTAATAGCTCCTGCGGCGGTTTTTCGTGCGCTGCGGCGGTCACAATTATGCGGTCAAAGGGTGCTTGCCCCGGCCAACCGCGCGTGCCGTCGCTGACGCGGAAATCGACGTTAAAATGCATCAATCTTTTGAGCCGCTCTTGTGCACTCGCGGCGAGTCCGGCGTGACGCTCAATGGTGTAAATGCGCTTGGCGAGCTTTGCCAAGATAGCGGTTTGATATCCCGAGCCCGTACCGACCTCGAGCACGCGCAGGGCGGGCGAGAGTTCAAGCGCCGCTGTCATATAGGCAACGACAAACGGCTGACTGATCGTTTGCCCGGCGTCAATGGGCAACGCCGTATTGTCGTAGGCTCGCGAGCTAAAGACTTCGGGCACAAACAAATCGCGCGGCGTCGTCTCTAGTGCCGACAGTACATCCGTGTCGCCCACCCCATTGCGGCGGAGCTCCATCAAAAGCTGGATCATTCGCACGTCAGCGATCATGAGTTGTCCGTAGTCTGAAAAGCGCACGTTAATCGAATTGCGGTGGCAGGCCGTCCAAGTGCTGTGCCAGCACCTTACGCGCCCGCTCTTCTGTCAGATTTAAATGCAAAGGCGTTACCGAAATGCGACCGTCATAAATCGCGCGCAAATCCGTGCCTTCCGGGGGATTGCTCATCAGTCTGGAAAACCCAAGCCAATAATAAGGATTCCCGCGAGCGTCGGTTCGTTCGATGATGTTCGAAAGGGACTGGTCGCGCTTGCCTTGTGCCGTCACCTCGACCCGCTCAACCTTGTCAGGCAGCCGGTCGGGGAAATTGATGTTGATCAGCACATCCTTGGGCCAACCCACGTTCAAAAGCTGCCGGACAAGCGGCGGTCCAAAATATTCACAGCACGACCAGCGCACATGCCTACCCTCTTCATACCCGAATGCCTGGCTCAGCGCTATCGAAGGAATTCCTAGAACGGTCCCTTCCATGGCCGCCGCGATGGTGCCAGAATAGGTGACGTCGTCGGCGATGTTAGAGCCTCTATTAACTCCGGACAGCACCAAGTCTGGCGGATGATCTTTGAGCAAGTGCTTAACACCCATGAGCACACAATCGGTTGGCGTGCCCTGCACGGCAAATTTTTGCTTGCTCACCTCGCGTAGCCGCAACGGCAAGTGCAGCGTCAGCTTTCGCGATGCGCCACTCTCCTCGGTTTCCGGTGCTACGATCCAGACATCGTCCGACAATTCGTGCGCTATGTTTTCCAGTGACTTCAGGCCAGGAGCGTTAATGCCGTCATCGTTGGACAACAAGATGCGCAGCGGTAATTTCCGGTCATCTCGTTTATGCGCCATGGGCAGTAATCACATCTTGTCCGCCCATATAGGGTTTGAGAACATCGGGAATGGCGACAGTACCATCCGCCTGCTGATAATTCTCAAGCACGGCAACCAATGTGCGTCCAACTGCCAATCCGGAACCATTGAGCGTATGCACAAACCGGTTGGCCTTGCCGTCCGCCGGTTTGTAGCGCGCATTCATCCGCCGCGCCTGGAAGTCTCCGCAATTCGAACAGCTGGAAATTTCGCGATAGGCGTTCTGTCCCGGTAACCAAACCTCAATGTCGTAGGTTCGCCGCGCCGCAAAACCCATATCTCCAGTCGACAGCACCATTGTGCGAAACGCGAGACCCAACTGCTTTAAAATTTCTTCGGCACATGACGTCATACGGTCATGTTCAGAGTCGGATTGGTCCGGCGTGGTTATCGACACCAACTCCACCTTCGAGAATTGATGCAATCGGATCATACCGCGGGTGTCACGTCCGGCCGCACCGGCCTCGGAGCGGAAACACGGGGTCCACGCTGTAAAGCGCAGCGGCAGGGCACTCTCATCCAAAGTCCTCTCGCGAATCTGATTCGTCAAAGGGACCTCTGCTGTGGGTATCAGCCAATAGCCGTTGGTTGTACCAAACTGCTCGTCGCGGAATTTTGGAAGTTGAGCGGTGCCGTACATTGCCTGATCGCGCACCAGGAACGGCGGCGCAACTTCCTGATAACCGAATGTCTGCGTGTGTAAGTCGAGCATGAAATTTGCCAGCGCGCGTTCAAGCCTTGCCAATTGGCCTCGCAGCACCACAAACCGCGCGCCGGACATTTTAGCAGCTGCTTCAAAGTCCATTTGGTTCAACGCTTCGCCAAGGTCGAAATGTTGCTTGGCAGGAAAATTGAATGAGCGCGGCGACCCAGTTCGGCGGACTTCCTTGTTTGCTGTCTCATCTGCCCCTTGGGGTACGTCTGTTGCAGGCAAGTTTGGAATTGAGCTAAGCAGTTCGTTTAGCACCTCTTCCGTTTCACGAACCCGGAGTTCGGTGGCGGGAATCTCCTCCTTCAGCCGCGCGATATCTGCCATGAGGCGCTGTGCCTCCGTCTCGTCTTTTTGAGCTTTTGCCTGACCAATTTTCTTGGACGCCTCATTTCGTGTTGATTGCAGATCCTGCAGCCGGGAAGTGGTGGTTCGCCAGATTTGATCGAGATCGAGAATCTCTTTCGACAATGCCTTCAATCCCCGACGGGCAAGGCCTTGATCAAATGCCTGAGCGTTCTCGCGAATGAATCTGATGTCGTGCATTGTTTGCCTGAATGAGTTGGAAGCCGGTTCTTAGCTGCTCAGCGCCAGGGTCACAACAGGACTAAAGGGCACTTTCCGCGTTTTTCGCGTCTGCATCGCGCCGCTTTTCGATTAGCAGCACGCTCCATATGGATGCTTCGTAGAGAATTATCAACGGTACGGCCAAAGCGACCTGACTTAAAACGTCGGGGGGCGTGAGGACTGCCGCAACGACAAACGCAAATACAATCGAATAACGCCGGTTCCGCCGTAAAAATTCAGAAGAAACCAGCCCCACTTTGCCCATGAGTGTCAGCAGGACAGGCAGTTGAAAGCTTATGCCAAATGCAAATATCAGCGTCATAATGAGGTCAAGATAATCTGAGACTTTGGCTTCCAACTGAATGGGGAGCGATCCCGCACCCCCGGGAGTTTCAAATCCCAAAAAAAACCTGATTGCCATCGGCATCAGGCCGAAATAGACCAGTGCGGCTCCGGTAAAAAACAGAATGGGCGTTGCAAATAGAAAAGGAAGGAAGGCGTTGCGTTCGTTGCGATAGAGCCCGGGGGCCACAAACATCCAAAGCTGGCCTGCGATGATCGGAAATGAAATGCATAATGCGCCAAAGGCCGCGACCTTGAGGTAGGTGAAAAAGGTCTCATAGAGTGCGGTGTAGATCATACGCCGCCCGGGCTGACCTTGAAGGGCGTCTGCTAACGGATGTGTTAAAAAGGCATATATGTCTTCGGCAATAAAATAACACAATACGAACGCGGCGATGAAACTCAATACCGACCAAATCAGCCGGCGCCTCAACTCGATCAAATGATCGAGCAAGGGTGCGCGCGACGCTTCGATGTGGTCATCGTCTTTGGTGGGCTGAGGCGTACTCATTGGCTGGGCGGCATTGGCGGCATTGCTTCCGCGTCTGCCTTCGTCAACTTTTGAGTGGTAGCCGCGTCCCGCACATGGCCGGTCATCAACTCACTCTCGAGGCCATCCAGCTCTGGCGCGCGCGTCATATCAGTAAACTCGCGCTTGAGATCATCAACCTGCGACTCGCGCATGAGATCGTCAACGTGCGTTTGAAACTCGCGTGCCATTGCGCGTGCCTTGGCCATCCACTGACCGGCGGTGCGAAACGCACGCGGCAAGTCTTTGGGTCCAATGACGACCAAAGCAACAATCGCGATAACGAGGAGCTCGCTCCATCCAATGTCAAACATAGCGATGCTGGCTTAGTTCTTTTTTTCTGGTTGGTCTTTGTTCTCAGTTTCGAGGTTTTTGTCGTCGTCCGCCAATCCCTTTCGGAAGCTTTTAATCCCCCTGGCGACATCGCCCATAAGTTCTGAAATCCGCCCGCGCCCGCCAAACATCAGCATCACGACCACTCCAACGATAAGCCAATGCCAAATCGAAAAACTGCCCATATCAAAATTTCCTCTTAAGCCAGCAAACGCTCGCTCCTCTGCTGATTGTCCCAAATGAAGCGCGTCGGCGCAATCAAACAGATTGTGTGAACATCGTGAACGGGCGCGGGAAACCGCCCCTATTGCGTTTAGGTGGCATCCTTCAGGTCTGCCGCATCC
>JANOFD010000410.1:0-4283 GCA_031413455.1 Rhodobiaceae bacterium | reverse complement strand
CATGACTTCCTTGTACTGCACGGTTTTGTCGGCACGGATATAGATGCGCCGGTTGTAATCCTTATTCGCCGCCGCAGTCAGACGCGCCGGGAAGTCATTAAACGATACCTGGTTGTCGCCGATGTAGACTTTGCCGCTAACTTGCAAAGACACATAGATTGGGCCTTTGATTTTCGTAGGTTTTGACAGGGACGGCGGCAATTCGACTTTGACATTCACGCTGGCCAAAGGCGCGGCGACCATAAAGATAATCAGCAGCACCAGCATGACATCCACAAAGGGTGTCACATTGATCTGGCTATTATCGTCGTATCGCTTGCCGCGTCTACCAGCCATGACTTTTTAGGCCTCAAATTCGCGAGCAACGCGAACCAGTATTTCGCTGCTGAAATTGTCCATACGTGTCTGGTAGGCACCTATGCGCCGCGCAAACATGTTGTAGAAAATAACAGCAGGCACAGCCGCAAACAACCCAATTCCCGTCGCAAACAGAGCTTCGGCAATGCCCGGTGCGACGACCGCGAGGTTCGTCGTCTGGGTTTGGGCGATACCAATGAACGAGTTCATGATGCCCCAAACCGTACCGAACAAACCTACGAAGGCGGCAATCGAACCAACCGTCGCAAAGATGCCCATGCCGGCGGAAAGTTCTTCACCCACTTCGGCTTGAACAATTCCCATCCTTTGCGAAACGCGTCCGGAGACGCCGCCTTTCTTTCCGGTGGCAATTTCGTCGCCCGCCGCAATCAACATGCGCCCGAAGGGATTGTTACGAAAAGATTTGGCGTTCTTTGAGGCGTCGGCAACTGAGCTGGCGCTGCGGAAAACTTGTAGTACGCGATTTGACTGTCCGCTGAGTCCCGAAAAAAACGTCAATTTTGAAATCATCAGCGCCCAAGTGACCACCGACCACAGCATCAACAAAGTCATCACCGCCTGAACAACGATCGATGCCTTGAGAAACATCGTGATGGGGGTGATGTCTTCTGGCTTGGCTTCCTCGACCGGCGGTACTGGCGCCGGCGCAGGCACTGCAGCAGGATCAACCGCTGGCGCAACGGGCAACCCATCGGGCCCAATGACTGGCGGTGCGGGTTCAGCCGCAGGATCGGTTGCTGGCGCCGCCGCCCCACCGGCTGGTGGCTGAGCGGGCTGCGCCCAACTTGCCGTTGCCATCAAAGCGACACCGAAAATCAGACCCGCTGCCGCGGTCACACGCGCCATAGTCATCCCATTACCCTTGTTGACTGTTACACGTTCCATACCAAATGCCTTCCCGTCACACGTCCGGACACCGGACGAAACTCCTGAAACTACCCAATCAAAGCAAACCCTCGACCACACATTCACGCCCGAGAGCCACCCGGTCCACACTACACGAACAACTGCCTGCTCTGAAGCTGGTGCAAGCTTTATGATGAATGTCCTGCAGCCCCTGCCCGAAGAATCGTGCCTAGACACAACTCCAAGACTGGCCGCGAGTTCCCCCGGTGATCCCCAACAACAAAACAACATGCGCTTAACTCGTCTAAGCGCCCCCAATCGCAATTCTATCCCAGAGAACGCCATCACAATCAAACGGAAAAATATCGCCCCACTATGGTTTATGCGCAATATTCAATTGCGAAACAGTTGTTTGATGCGTGATTGCTTGGATTTCAATCCTAAGTCACTTCAGTGTCACAGGTTGACCACCATTCCGTCGAAGGCAAGCTCCACACAATCAGGAAGCGATTTACTAAGTGTCTTGTAGTCCAAATCGATGTGCAAGTTAGTTAAAATCGCGCGCTTTGGTTTCACCCTGTCGATCCAAGTCAGAGTTTTTTCGACATGGGCATGTGTTGGGTGGGGCTTGTATCGCAACGCATCAACAATCCAGCATTCCACACCCGCCAAAGTGTCGAAGGCATGCTCGTCCAAATTCACGACATCGGCAGAATAGGCGACGGCCCCAAATCGAAAACCCTGGCTGATCATGGTGCCGTGGTCCTGATCAAAGGCTAAAACAGGAATCGACTGCGGCCCTGTTCCAATGAAAAACTCACGAAAAGGTTTTTCGATTGTGCGATGCTCAAGAATGGCGGGATACGAATTCATTTCGCTGCCACGAAAACAATACGCAAAGCGGGCCATCAGGACATTGAGCGTTTCTTCAGCCGCGTACACGTCCACACGGCGCATCATATTCTGGGCCACCATGCGCAAGTCATCTATGCCGTGCGATTGATCGGCATGGTCGTGCGTGATGAGTACGGCGTCTAGAGTGCTAACCCGGGCGTCGATAAGTTGCTCGCGCATGTCTGGGCTGCAATCAACAAGGACCCTGGTGGTGCCACGCTCGACCAGTATCGAACAGCGCCGCCGTCTATTTTTGGGTTCATGTGGGTCGCACGCGCCCCAATCTCCAGCGCCCCCTGCGCCGCCGATGCGCGGCACACCGCCCGAAGAGCCGCTGCCCAGAATTGTAACTTTCATCGACTTCATATTGGCCGCCGGATTTTAGTAAACAGGCGAAAGAAATTGTCAGTCGTCTGCTCGGCAAGTCGTTCCAACTCTACGCCTTTCAATCGCGCCACCGCCTCGGCGGTGTGCTTCACAAATGCCGGCTCATTTCGTTTGCCGCGATGGGGCATCGGTGCCAGGTACGGTGCATCCGTTTCAATCAACAATCGGTCGAGCGGTACAGTGGCGACAATACTCCGAAGCTCATCAGCCTTTTTAAAGGTGACGATCCCGGAAATCGAAATGAACAGTCCCAAATCCAGCGCCGTCTGGGCAAGCTTTGCTGTCGACGAAAAACAATGGATCAAACCAGGAAACGCACCACGTGAATATTCTTCTTCCAATATTGTACATAAATCCTCATCCGCATCTCGCGAGTGGACAATCAAAGGCAATCCTGTAATCCGCGACGCTGCAATATGCGCCCGAAAATTTCTGATCTGATCTGCCTTAGGGCTATGCTCATAGAAAAAGTCCAATCCAGCTTCACCAATGCCTGCCACGCGAGGATGCTGGGCGCGCTCAACCAACTCTGCAGGCTCGTCCAGTTTTTCGCTGGCAGCTTCGTGCGGATGCACCCCGACGCTGCACCAGATATGATCAAATCGCTCTGCAATCGCCCGCACACCATCAAACCGGTCCAACCGGGTACCAATTGTCAAAATTGTTCCCACACCAGCATCTCGCGCCCGGCCCACAACCTGATCAAGCTCTGGGGCGAATTCCGGAAAATCCAGGTGGCAGTGACTATCGACGAACATCGGCATTTCCCCGGGGTGACTTCGTACACTCAAATTTGCTTCAATGTTGCGCGGCGGCTTCGATAGCAAAAAAGTTATTCAAAATGTGCTGCTTTTTATCGAGATTAAGATCGTAAGCCCTTCCGGTTTCTTGCCGCAATTTCTCCCAAAGCAGCTGCCAGGTTTCCAGCGGCAACACCTGTCGCAATTTACCCATCAGCGCCTGTTCACTGGGCAACGTGTCCTGTGCCCCGAACGCCCCACGCAACAGGCGCTCCTCGACTTGCATAAGAAGCGTTGAAAACAATCGCATTCCACTTTCCGCGGGTAACTTTGCGGTTTTCTCAGCAAAGGCAAACACTTTGCCAGCGTCCATTCGTGGCAGTCCACTCAAGAGATCAACAACATCACGATACATCTCGGCAGCTCCCGCTTCCGCAAACGCGAGCGCACGCCCGGGCGCTCCACCAGAAAGTGCTGATACCAACTCCCGTTCGTCTTCCCGCAATCCAGGCCGAAGTTTGCCAACCGCCGTCCGCGTGGCGTCGTGGCTCAGCTTGCGCAGCGTCAGCATCCGGCACCGCGACCGCGTGGTAGCCAACAGCGCGCCGGGTGCATGAGAGATCAAAAGCAACAGCGCACCCTTGGGGGGTTCTTCAAGAATTTTGAGCAGCGCGTTTTGCGAATTTGAATTCATATCGTCAGCGCAATCGACAACAGCGATGCGTGCACCGCCAAACGAAGAATGCCGCGAGAAAAAGCCACGAAGCTTGCGCACCTCATCCACGGGGAGGTCTGTCTTGAATTTCTTGAGCGTAAAGTCCCACGGGCGGCGCAAAAGGATCAAATCCGGATGCGATAGCGCCGCGATCTGGCGCCGCACCGGGTGGTCGTCGACGATTGTCAGCTCATCATTGCAGTCCTTTGCTCCGTGGGCCAAGAGCGACCTGACAAATCGCCAGGCAAGCGTTGCCTTGCCAACGCCCTTTGGGCCGGCAATAATCCAGGCGTGATGCAGCTGGCCCGACCGGGCGGCGTGCG
>JANOFD010000409.1:0-2078 GCA_031413455.1 Rhodobiaceae bacterium | reverse complement strand
AACTGAGTCAAGATAAGACAAATTCAACATTTTCATACTAAGTAAAATCAAGTTTGACGTCTGTCGTTGACAATCTCGGCGTCAGCGTCGTTCAGTTCTTGGTGCCCATCGTCATCACAACCGGTGTCTTCGGTTGGCTCGGCGGCGACCCGCAAACGGCGACCGCCGACGGGGCTGAGACCCAGATGTGGCTGCAAAACGCCGGCTTCATCTGGGTGCCGTTCATCATTATATCCGCCTTTGCCGCGTGGTTCGGCATGAACGATCTCGGCACCGCCAAAGCCTCGTTCGCCGAGCAATCTGTGATCTTCCAACGCAAGCACAATTGGATCATGTGCTGGCTCTACACCGGCACTTTCGGTTCGTTCATCGGCTACTCGGCGGGCTTTCCGCTGCTGTCCAAGCTCGAATTTCCCGACGTCAATGCGTTGCAGTTCGCATTTCTCGGTCCGCTCGTCGGCGCCATGTCACGTTCGATGACCGGCTGGATTTCGGACAAGTACGGCGGTGGGCGCGTCACGTTCTGGGTGTTTATCGGCATGATCGTGGGTGTCGCCGGCGTGCTGTTCTTCCTCGGCATCAAGGACCAGGAGGGCGCATTCTGGGGTTTCCTCGGCAGCTTCCTGTTCCTGTTCTTCGTCACCGGCGTCGGCAACGCCTCGACGTTCCAAATGATCCCCGCGATCATGCGTCTGGAAATGACGCGGTTGATGCCCAAGGCCGACGCGGCCGAGCGCGTGCGCCACGGCGACAAGGAGTCCGCGGCGATCATCGGCTTCACCTCCGCGATCGCGGCCTACGGCGCCTTTTTCATCCCAAAGGCCTACGGCACCTCGATCTCCACGACCGGCGGGCCGGAAGCGGCACTTTGGGCGTTTCTCGTCTTCTACGTGAGCTGCGTTGCGATCACCTGGTTCGTCTACACGCGGCCGGGCGGGTTGCTGTTTGACGTCGAACGCGGCCGCAATCCCGCTCTCAAAACCGCGACGGCTTGAGGAACGACCATGAGCCATTTCCTAGATCGCCTGATGTTCTTCAAAAAAGACGTCGGCTCGTTCTCGAACGGGCACGGCATCGTCACGGGCGAAGACCGCACGTGGGAGGACGCCTACCGCAACCGCTGGAGCCACGACAAGATCGTGCGCTCGACCCACGGCGCGAATTGCACGGGCTCGTGCTCGTGGAAGATTTACGTCAAGGGCGGCATCGTCACCTGGGAAACGCAGCAGACGGATTATCCGCGCACGCGCCCCGATCTGCCCGACCACGAACCGCGCGGCTGTCAGCGCGGCGCCAGCGCCAGCTGGTACCTCTACAGCGGCAACCGCATCAAATATCCGCTCGTCCGCAAGCGCCTCTTGAAGCAGTGGCGCCAGGCGCGCACGACCAAGACGCCGGTCGACGCCTGGGCCTCGATCGTCGAAGACAAGACAAAGCTCAACGACTTCCGCCAAATGCGCGGCCACGGCGGTTTCGTGCGCGCGGGCTGGGAAGAGATCAACGACATCATCGCGGCGGCGAATGTCTACACGGCCAAGAAACACGGACCCGACCGCGTGATCGGCTTCTCGCCCATCCCGGCGATGTCGATGGTCTCCTACGCGGCCGGCTCGCGCTATCTGTCGCTGATCGGCGGCACCTGCATGTCGTTCTACGATTGGTATTGCGACCTGCCGGCCTCGTCGCCGCAAACCTGGGGCGAGCAGACCGACGTGCCCGAAAGCGCGGATTGGTACAATTCGGGGTTCTTGATCCTGTGGGGCTCGAACGTTCCCCAGACCCGCTCGCCCGACGCGCATTTCTATTCGGAAGGCCGCTACAAGGGCATCAAGAGCGTCGTTGTCTCGCCGGACTACAGCGAGGCGTCGAAATTCGCCGATCTGTGGCTGTCGGTGAAACAAGGCACGGACTCGGCCCTCGCGATGGCGTTCGGCCATGTCATCTTGAACGAGTTCCACGTCAAGAAGCCCGATCCCTATTTCATCGACTACGCGCGCAAATACACGGACTTCCCGCTGCTCGTGCGGCTGAAGAAGGTCGCCGGCAATTGGGTGCCGGAACGTTTCGTCCGCGCCAGC
>JANOFD010000408.1:0-2922 GCA_031413455.1 Rhodobiaceae bacterium | reverse complement strand
ATCGAAAGCCGGCCGGTCTGGAAGCCGATGCACATGCAACCTGTCTTTGCAGGTGCGCGCGTGATCGGCGGGGCGGTGGCTGAGCGGTGCTTTGCGCGTGGACTGTGTCTGCCTTCGGGCTCGGCGATGAGCGACGGCGACGTCGATCGCGTATCGGAAATTGTCTTAACGAGTTGCCGCGCGCATTAGTCGTGGTGCTTGCATGAAGCTGTGTATTTTAACTTCTGGGTTGTTGCGTGAGCGGTGGCTGATGCGGTTAAAGATCGTTCATCAGTTCACGCGTTTAAGGCCAAGGTGGATTTGAGCCCGGTGTTTTGTGAGACCATCACAAAACGCCGGGCATTTTTTCATGTGCCCGGGGTCGCGGAAAGTTTGCGTTCCCAGTTCAGCGCTGATTCCACAATCGTCTTGATCGATGCGTGATTGGGTGTCCATCCGAGTTCGCGTTTCAGCTTCGCAGAATTGCACGCCAGCGCCGCCGCGTCGCCCGGCCTGCGCGGTCTGTCGCGGGTGGCGAGCGGATGGTTCAGGACTTCACCAAAGGCGTTGATGACTTCGCGCACCGAATTGCCGGTGCCGTAACCGCAATTGAAAATGCGGGTCTCGCTTGGTTTTCCTGGTTTGGTCAGCGCCAGTTCATGGGCCAGCGCCAGGTCCATCACGTGGATATAGTCGCGCACACAGGTGCCGTCGGGAGTTGCGTAGTCGGTGCCGTATATGTCGAGATGGGGGCGGCGGCCGGCCGCGACCTCGGCGGCGACCTTAATCAAATGCGTGGCATCTTTTGTGCGTTGACCTGTTCGTTCTTTGACGTCGGCGCCAGCGACGTTGAAGTAACGCAGGATCGTCGCGCGCATGCCCGAGACGCGGGCGATGTCTTTGAGCATGAACTCCGACGCCAATTTGGAATGGCCATAGGGATTGACGGGGATGGTGGGGACCTGCTCGTCGATCAAAACAGTGTCGGGCTCGCCATAGACGGCCGCTGTCGAGGAGAAGACGATGTCCTTGATGCCTGCTTTGGCGCAGGTGTCGAACACGGTCAGCGATTTGGTGGTGTTGTTGAAATAGTATTTTGCGGGCTCTGAGACCGACTCTTCGACGCGGACGGATGCGGCGAGCTGAATGACGGCATCTGTACGAAAATCTTTGAGCGCGGCTGAAAGAGCGGTCCCATCACCGCAGTCTCCCTGGGCAAAGAAGACTCCCGGGGGTACGGCTTGCCTTGATCCTGTGGATAAATTGTCGAAAACGCCAGGTTCGTGGCCGCGGTCGAGCAAATGATGGGCGATGGATGAGCCAATATAGCCGGCGCCGCCGATCAACATGATGCGCATGGATGATGCCTTTCGCTGTTCGCCCAGAATGAGCAGGTAAAGGTGAACACCTTGTTCATGCACCATTCAGCCGGTTCCGAGCAAAAGCTAAAGTTGGGGAATATTTGGATGAAAGGCTCACCATGAAACTCAGAATTTTAGCTCCGGCGCTTGCGGCCTTGGCGAGTTTGTCGCTCGTGGCCGCAGACGCTGCTTGGGCTGACCGCGGCGACCGTGACGGTCGTGGCGGCGGACGCGGCGGTGGTCAAAGGGATCATCAGGACAACGCAGGCCGTCAAGGTGGCGGTGGCGGTGGAGACCGTCATCGTAATCGCCAGGATAACGCCGGTTCTCAAGGCAGCGGCGGCGGCGGCGGTAGTGGCTGGCGCAACGGCGGCGGCGGCGGCGGAGATCCGCCCGGACCACCCGGCGGTGGGTCTGGCTCGAATTACAATCCTCCTGGTCCGCCGGGTGGACACGGTGCGGGTCAGGACCAGAACGGCCAGCGCGATGGTTGGCGCCGCGACGGCAGGCGAGATGACCATGCGCGCCGCGATGGCGGACGGGATGATCGCTGGGGCGGTGACGGCAGGCGAGACGACCATGCGCGCCGCGATGGCGGACGGGATCATCGTTGGGGCCGTGATGGCCGTCGAGATGACCATGCACGCCGCGATGGCGGACGGGATGATCGTTGGGGCCGTGATGGTCGGCGCGACGACCATGCACGCCGCGATGGCCGGCGCGACGATCACTGGAACAATGGCGGACGTGATCGCGACTGGCGGCAAGTCCGGCATCATCCGCGGTGGCGCAAACACCATTATTATGATCGCGGCTACTGGTATCCGCACTGGTATAACAATGGCTGGGACGACAGCTGGCGCTGGAATGTCTCGCTGCGCTTCTTCGATGATTTGTACTGGTGGCACTACGACGATGCGTGGTGGGTTTGGGATGTTCGCAGTTTCTGCTGGCGCCAGTCTGATCCGCACTGGGGCTACGGCGGTAGCTATCGCTGGCACGACCGGCACTGGCCCAGGAATTGGGGCAACCAACACTGGCGCTTCTGCTGGTAGGTGAAGTTCAAAAGGGGCCGGAGCAAAACTCCGGCCCTAGTTTTTTGGCCAGGTGCGATAATAGTCCTGATACCATTTCACGAAGCGCGGGATGCCTTCGCTGATGGGGGTTTTGGGGTCGAAGCCCAGATCGCGGCGCGAGGCGTCGATGTCGGCGTAGGTGCGGGCGACGTCGCCTTGTTGCATGGGCTCGAAGATGTATTCGGCTCTACGGCCGAGCGCGCGTTCGAGCGTGCCGATGAAATCCGTCAGCTTTTCTGATTTGTGATTGCCCAGATTATAGACGGCGTGCGGCGGGGTTCGTTCAGGCTTGTGCGCCACTGCGGCCAACACACCGGCGACGATGTCGTCGATATAGGTGAAGTCGCGCCACATTTCGCCGTGATTGAAAACGCGAATGGGTTGGCCTGCAAGTATGGTCTTGGTGAAGAGGAAGGCTGCCATGTCGGGGCGGCCCCAGGGTCCGTAGACGGTGAAGAAGCGCAAACCCGTCGATGGGATGCCATAGAGGTGGGCGTAGGTGTGCC
>JANOFD010000407.1:0-2017 GCA_031413455.1 Rhodobiaceae bacterium | reverse complement strand
CGCATCGCGCACGGGATGACTAAAATTGTGCGTTGAGAAGCCGGGGCGCTCTCACCCCGCGCCTACTAATCACTCCGCTGCCTGTCCAAACGCTGCGTGGAGGCGGCCTAGTTGGGCGTTGAGGCCGACGGGTGGAACTTCTTCTTTGCCGTAGAGCAGTTGGTCGAGGCGTTCTACGCGTTCGTAGAGGTTCTGGCTGCGGCCGAGGAGGTCGACCAGTTTGGCCGGCAGCATGTCGATGTTTTCGTTGCGTGAGCCGCGGCAGATTTCGCGGGCGCCGAGGCGGTATTTTTCCTTTTCGGCTTCATCGGGGGTCATTTCGCCCTCAGAAACGGCACGCTGGACCAACAGCCACGATGCGACCTGCATCAGGCGGGTCGTCAGGCGCATGCTTTCGCCGGCATACGTTAGCGCGATCTTGGACGGCAGCAGTTTCGACTCTGCGCGGCCTTTGCCATCGAGATAGGTCGCGGTCTCTTCGACCATCGACATGCCTTCTTCGAAGGTGCGTTTAAAAAGCTCAGAGCCTGCAAACGTTAAGGCGTTTGCCTTTTGCGGCTCGACGATCCCGGGCTTGTAGGCCATGAATTCCCCTTTGATCCAACCCTTCATGCGATCACTTTCTCCCGGTTACGAATTCTGCGTTACCAAAGATGTGAGCGGTCTCGAGTTTCAAAACGAATCGAAGACTGTAAACCGGCACACTGCAAGCTTAAGATAGGTACGCTTGCATTCTTTGCGCCAAGCTTGGCATGAAAAGCACAACTCGTCACGCGAAAGAGAGTTAACACTTGTGAGAAGAAACTAATGCAACGCGTCGCTGGTATTGATGGTTGCCGCACCGGTTGGTTAGTCGTTGAATCAAGCTTAAATCTCAAGGAGCAAAGTTGGCGAATTGCTCCAAATTGGAACGCGATAGGACGCGATGCTCAGGTCATAGCTGTAGACATGCCGATAGGAATATCGAGTTGCGGCGTACGGCAATGTGAAGTTGAGGCACGAAGCGTCCTTACTCCTTATGCGTCACGGATATTCAAGACGCTGCCGCGCGGGGCGCTGCGATTCGCACAAAACGACTGGGCTTTGGCGAATCAGTGGGCGAAGAACCAGAACTGTGGCGGAATTTCGAAGCATATCCGGCGATCCGTGCGGGCTGCGGATGGAGAATGCGTATTCAGACGATTTTAGGCACTGGCGCGAAGCTTAGAAACTCGGAGTGGGGCTTCGAACCCAGCTGTCGCGCCATAGACAAAACGTGTTAGGATGCTGCCATGCCAACGAAAGAATTGACCCTTCCACCTGATCTTATTGCGAAGCTGGATGAGCGCGTCGCGAGTGGCGCGGCGGCGAGCGCTGTCGATGTCGTGCGCGACGGACTTGCGGCGTTGGAATTGGAAGATGCACGCAAACTGGATGCGCTTCGAGCGAAGATTGCGCGCTCAATGAACGATCCAAGACCGTCAATACCGGCGGACCAGGTTTTCGACAATATTGAAAAGCTTTTGGCGTCGCTCAAGCGCTGATGGCCCGAGTCCTATTTAGGCCGGAGGCAAACACTGATCTCGAAACCATCGCACTCTTCATCGCGGAGCAAAGCGCGGGACGGGCAGAGGCCGTTGTGAAACGATTGCGCGGCCGGTGCCGCATTCTGGAAACCCATCCGCTTGCAGGGCGCGCGCGACCAGAGTTTGGTGACGGGTTGAGAAGCTTGGTCGAGCGGCCCTATGTTGTGTTCTATCGGCTCAATGGCGATGACGCGGAAATTATGGCGATCATACATGCTATGCGGGACTTGCCGGCTGCGCTGCGTGCGAGATTGACGTCGGAGTAAGCGCCCTGATCCGCGCGAAGGGCGATGCGATTTGATATGCTCTGAGTCTCACTCCTTCCTGAACAGCGCGTCCGCGGAGTTGCGTTGGGCTTCTTTGGCTTTGATGGTTTCGCGCATGCGGGCGATTTCGGTTTCGTGTTCGGCGATGCGCAGGTTCAGGTCTTCGATCGACATCAGGCTGAGGTC
>JANOFD010000406.1:0-1763 GCA_031413455.1 Rhodobiaceae bacterium | reverse complement strand
GTTATCGTCCCGCCAAGTGGCCGCAAAAGCACGGCCAGAGCGGTGCTCTTCCGGATCTCCAGACGGGCGATCGGGGGTGCGGTCGGTCTCCCGCGACTCTTTTAACCAAAAATTCTTCAGAGTCTTCTTCACTTGCGACCTCACCAGCTCCGTTGAGAAACCCTAGTCCGAAAGCGGTTTCGCGGGCAACGCAACAATTCGCGCAAGTTGTGGCGAAGCAATTCAGGATCAACGGACTGGGGAAAAGTCAGCCAAGATATCCCCTGCAACGTGTAAGAAGAGCCGCACATCCACTGACCCACGTTCTCTGCGGCTCCGCGGGACATTCCCTCACAGTCTCAACCGCCCCCGTGGACAAATGAGCAGCGATTAGAGAACCGCATTTCTCGCTATGTCTTCTCGTCGTGCGACGAACTGAATTGATCTTGACGTATTTGCAACTGCCGCCTCGGCTGCGGGTGCAAGTCTGTCGGCAGACCGGCGCATGGACAGTGTTGACCTCCTGCCTTTTCTGACGGCAAAGGCTCCATTGCAGTCTGATCGAACTCTGTTCTGGCGTTCGGGCGAATACCGCGTGGCGCGTTCAGGAAACTGGAAACTACAACTGTCTCAAAACCCGAAAAAAGCATGGCTGTTTGACCTTGCCTCCGATCCCACGGAACAGAAAAACCTTGCCTCGATGGAACCCCTGCGCGTGAACAAATTGACGGAACTCATAATAGCTCACGACGGGGAAATGCCAAAGCCACTTTGGCCAACATCGATCGAACACCCGATCCGGATAGATGTACCGCTCGATGCGCCGTGGAATGACGACCAGGAGAATGACGACCAGGAGTATGTCTGCTGGTCCAACTAGAGCCCCAGCCGCGCCTACTTGGCGCGAACGTGGCCGGCGGTGACTTCGGCTTTGTGGGCGGCGAAGGCTGCCAGGACTTCGGCCTTCTCGCGGCTGGGGACTTTGACGAAATCCAGAGTGCGTCCAAGCTCTGCTGCAACCTCATCGAACTCCGCGGGGGAGATCCGCAGGTCTCTGTGGGCTTCCTCAAGACCAAGCGGCGTCGTTCCCGGCTTTGTCGCGGTGTACTGGAATGGCCCACCGGAAATGTTGCACACCCACAGCGTTCGCATGAATTTCAGCCCGGGCAGCCTGCCCAGGTTTTTGGTGTGCCATTCGCGCAGCTGCGGGTTCTTGGACTTCTGGCCGACGATCGGGTTCTTCACGACCGCGTCGCTGAAGTGATCGATCACCGCAGCGATTGCAAAAACGCCGCCCAACCGCTCGTACAGACTTTTCTCGGGCGCGGTTTGGGTTTGCTTGGTCTCTGCGTAGGCCGCTTCGGACCCCGCCAATGCAGCCGCCGCAGCCGCAGCCAGCGCCATCACTGCAACCATGCTGCGTCTTGTAATAGAGTTCGAAAATGCCTGTTTCATGACCAAACGCCTTCGCCTGAGGGGACCAAGTGAGGGAACGCGCGTTGGGTACGAAAGTTCCCCGGAGGGGGCAAAGAAAAGGCCACTCAATTGCAATGTCGGCAAACGAACACAATACGTTCCAGCCGCGGAGAAATGATTGATCAGCCTGCCCCTGCAAAAATCAAGATTGCAGTGACAGGTGCAACAGGTGCCCCATTCACCGGAGACTGCCGCGGTTTTGAGCGAATATAAGGTCATGCGACAATTCGTTCTCTTTTAATTTTCGGCGCTTTCTGCGCATTTCGGCGCTGTAATTTGGATGGTGGAAGACTCCGTCAAGCCCGGCC
>JANOFD010000405.1:0-2392 GCA_031413455.1 Rhodobiaceae bacterium | reverse complement strand
CATCTACCTCGCAGGCTGGCCCCCCCTCGAAAGCCAGCAAAAACCCCTGAAACCCGGCAGCGGAAAAACACCGCTAGCCGATGCCCTAAAAAGCCCACCATCGTCCGCAAGCGGGGGCAGAAAAAAAGTGACATAGTGTCTTCCCCCGCGTGGCTGGGGGAAGCATCTGTGTTTCAAGTCAAGCCATTTTTCGCATCACACTCGCATCACATCCCAACACAAATCATCACAGATCGTTCCCCTGACTGAATATCAATAAATACCATACATGAACATATTAGGAACTTGTCAAGCCCATCGTTCAATAAAATTCAACACCCGCCGCCCACGGCACGCCTTTCCCCTCACCCTTTTTTCGGAAGGCCGAAAAAAGACCCTCTCCCGCAAGGGGAGAAGAAGAAAAACGCTGTTGCAAAAAATGTTTCTTCTTCCTCTCACCTTGCGGGAGAGGATCTTTTTTGCTCTTCGCAAAAAAGGGTGAGGGGTGGGCGCTGGTGCTGAAGCCCTACGCCCGCGCCAACTCCCGCGCCGCGCGGCGTTCCAGCACCGAGCGAATCCGGCGCTGGCGTTCCGGTGTCAGCGGAAAGCCCCAAATGAATATCGCCGACAAAAGCCAGAACAGCATCGGCACCAGAATGTAGACGACCTTCAACCCGAACAACGCCGTATCGTCATTGGCCCCGTTCGGGTCGAAGGCAAAAAATGAAAGTATCGACAGCCCCAAACCGACGCCGATCGCATCCGCACCCTTTTGCGCCATACCCCAATAGGCCAACAGCAAACCGGCGCGCGCTTCCCGGCTGCGCAACGCATCAAGGTCGATGACATCGGCGGCAATCGATGCCCCCAGTGTCGCCGACGCCGACCCGGCGATCCCGGCGACCGCCATGATGAGCGTCGTCATCATCAACTGCCCCGGCGGCAGAAAGAACAACACGCTGAAGGCGGCAATGCCCGACAGCGAGGCAATGATCAGCGCCTGGTGTTTGGGAATGATACGGCCAACCCAAATCCACAGTGGCGCGCCCAACACCGCCGTCAACAGATAGACGACCAGCGGCAATCCTGCGCCTTCACCCAACGCCAGACCTTTCTCGAAGAACCAGATCACCGCCGCCAGATTCGCCGCACTGCCAATGCGGCCGAAGAAGTTCGCCGCCAGCAACCTCATGAATGGTCCGTTGCGGGCGGCGATGCGTATGCCCTGCTTCCACGAAATCATCCCATGCGCAACCGCCCGGGGTTCCGGCACAAATCTGACCATCAGCAAAGCCGACAACGGCAGCGTGAAAATAACAATCCAACCCAGCGTTTGCATGAGAGGCGCAAAGCCCAAAGGCGACCCCGCACCGCCGCCGGTAAACAAAGGCGCCAAGCTGGCGATCAAAATCCCCAGCAGCGCAAACATCTCGCGCACGCCGGTGATGCGCGTACGCTCGGCATAGTCTCCCGAGGCTTCCGCGCCCCAAGCGCCATAGGCAATCGTACCCATCGTCCAGCCGAAATAAACCAGCAGGACCGAAAAGAAGAGATAGAGCGCGCCCACCCCGGGCGGCGGCATGAAGGTCAGATAAACCCCCAGCATCGTGATCGGAACCGACAGCAGCGTCCACAAGCGCCGCCGCCCATAGCCGTGCCCGAACCGGTCCGCCATGGCGCCGATGATGGGGTCGATAATAAAATCCCCAAACCGCGCCACCATCAGCACAAGCCCCATGGTCGCAAGATCGATCTTCAGATCACCACCATAATAGCGCGTCAAATATAGATTGAGCGGCAGGTAAGCGACCGCCAGGGGCAAGGCAAACTGCCCCAGCGCCACAATCGTGGTGACAGGCAGGCGTTGCGAAACAGCTTTCACGGGAGGCGCAGCATTGACAATGGTCATCTGCCGCGCAGTCTGGCAGAAAATTCAGGCCCATCGCCAGTAAATTATGCAGAACTGACGACGCTCACATCGCGCCAGAGATGACGGCATACATGGCGTTGTTGCTGTCGGCGACCGCCGAGACGGCCGAGATTATCGCTAGGAAAATGAGCGAGACAATCAGCCCATACTCAACCGCGGTCGCACCGCTTTGGTTCGCCGCAAAGCGCTTGATAAGCAGGGTAAGGGCGCTCATGGATCACCTCGCAACGTGACGTTGGCATCACTGTGCGCATGCCCCCTTAACGACCGCTTAAACCTCGCATTTTCATCAAATGCCAATCAAAGAAAATCGCGAAGCTGCGCCATCAACGGGAGGTCCGCAGGCGGCACTTCATACTGACTGAATGCCTGCGGGCGAACCCAAGCCAGGCGCTGATTTTCACAGGGGACGAAGACGTTGGCAGACCGCGGACTGAAGACGAGATCATTGCCTACTCCTATGACGAGTTCCTCAAGAACCCG
>JANOFD010000404.1:0-2762 GCA_031413455.1 Rhodobiaceae bacterium | reverse complement strand
CCCGCAAGACGTCAGAGCGGCCGCCACCGCCTTCAACACCATGGCTACCCGCCTGCGCCGCCTAATCGAGGATCAACGCGCGCTCCTCAACGCCGTCGGTCACGATCTCAGAACGCCCATCGCATCTTTGCGCATCCGCACCGAACTGGTCAAAGATCCGGAACTTCAAAGCCGGATGCTGGCCTCGCTGGAAGAAATGCAACGCGTTACCGAAGCAACGCTCGCAGCCGCGCGCGGCGGTGAGTCCGGTGAACCCTCTCGCCCGGTGGACTTACCGTCCCTGATCGAAGCTGTTTGTGACGACTTGGCGGACACCGGACATCCGGTTTCGTTCACCGCACTCGCGCCCGGCCGGGTCGAAGGACGGGCCAGCGAACTCAGACGCGCCCTTCGCAACCTGATCGAGAACGCCGTGCGCTATGGCAAGAGCGCGATGGTTTCAATGATTGTCGATGGCAAGTCCGCCGAAATACATGTCGATGACGGAGGTCCCGGCATTCCTGAACACGCGTTGACACATGTCATGAAGCCCTTCGTCCGGCTCGAAGAGTCCCGCAGCACTGAAACGGGCGGCCATGGCTTGGGACTTACGATTTGCCGCGCCATTGTTGAGCGCCATTCGGGCGAACTCACCCTCACAAATCGTCAATCGGGCGGCCTGCGTGCAACCATGCACTTGCCTCTTGCCTAGATTCCGTGAGCATGGGCGCGATGGGGTATTAATCAAAGGACGTATCAATGGTTGCAAAGCTCATCAGCGGAAAACGCGAACTCTCGCTCACCAACCTCGCCGACCGGGTCGAGCGCGCGGCGGCAGCCTTGGCGTCAATCGGAGTTGGACGCGGCGATGGCGTGGGCATTATGCTCCGCAACGATTTCGCGTTCTTCGAAGCCGCGATCGCAGCAGGCCAACTGGGCGCCTATTCGGTGCCGATCAATTGGCATTTCACGGTAGAAGAAGCCGCCCACATCATCACGGACTCCGGCGTCAAAGTTGTTGTGGTCCACGCAGATTTAATCGAAACGGCCCGAAAAGCAGCACCGCCGGGCGTGAAGATTTTCGCGGTCGCCACACCGCTTGAAATTGCCGCCGCCTATCAGATTTCAGTCCACGACAGTGTGGTGCCCGCCAACACACAAGATTGGGAGGCTTGGATTGAAAGTTTCCCCCGTCGCGCCCCTACAGCGCTCGATCCGCCAGGCGCCATCATTTACACCTCGGGCACGACAGGCCGCCCCAAGGGCGTGCGCCGCAACCCGCCAACGCCGGCGCAAGCACTCGCATCGACAAAGCAACTCGCCCGCGCCTTCGGCTTGGAAGGTGTGCTCCTGCACCAGCCGCCGGAGCGCATTGTGACCGTCGTAACCGGACCAATGTATCATTCGGCGCCAAACGCCTATGGCAGCGTCTGTATCCGCGCCGGCGCCGATGTCATTTTGCAACCGCGCTTCGAGCCCGAAGAGCTTCTTCAACTCATCCAACACTATCGCGTCACGCACCTGCACATGGTGCCCACGATGTTCGTGCGCCTGCTGAAACTTCCAAAGGAGGTTCGTAAAAAATACGACCTCTCGTCACTGAAGTTCGTCGTCCACGCGGCAGCGCCCTGTCCCATCGATGTCAAGCGCGAAATGATTGAATGGTGGGGCCCGGTGATCAACGAGTATTACGGCGCCACCGAAACCGGCGCCGTCGTCTTCTGCACATCGGAAGAATGGCTCGCCCATCCCGGAACCGTGGGCCGGCCTCAAGCCGACACCACACTCGTCATCACGGACGACGCGGGCAACGAAGTGCCCACAGGCGAACCCGGCGATGTCTATGCGCGTATGACCACCGGCAGCGATTTCACCTATCATGGTGACGACGAAAAGCGGCGAAAAGCCGAACGCAACGGCCTCATCTCTGTCGGTGACATCGGCTACGTCGATGAAGACGGATTTCTATTCCTCTGCGACCGTCGCAACAACATGGTGATCTCGGGCGGCGTCAACATCTATCCGGCAGAGATCGAAGCGGAAATTCTGAAAATGCCAAGCGTTGCCGACTGCGCCGTGTTCGGCATCCCTGATCCAGAGTTTGGCGAAGCGCTATGCGCGATTATCCAACCCCAGTTGGGAATTCCATTGTCTGCCAATGAGATCAAAGAATATCTCCGCGCGCACGTGGCGCGGTACAAAGTGCCGAAAGTCGTTGAGTTCCGGAATGACTTGCCCCGCGAAGATTCCGGAAAAATCTTCAAACGAAAACTTCGCGACCCGTACTGGGAGAAGGCAGGGCGAAAGATTTAGCATCTCCGCCCTGCTCACTTAATTTAGGCTTTGGCGCTCGCGCGGTCCTTTATGCGCCCGTACATGTCCGCAAGCGTCTTCGCCTCGGCATTGAGAGGTTGGCCGACTTGCTTTCCGAAATCCAAAAACGCGAACAGATGGATGTCCGCGTAGGTGAACCGGTCGCCGCAAATAAACTGACGGCCCGTGACCATCTTATCGAGCCATGTAAGCCGGTCTTGAGCGATCCGCTTCAATCCGTCGGCCGCTTCCGGTGCAGTCGGAATGCGATCCTTGAATAAAGGCAGACCCTGGCTGTACCTGAACCCGTTCGCCAACGGCTCAACGATGTTGAGGTCGATGCGTCGCGTCCACATCCGCGTCTCGGCCTTCTCCTTGGCGTTCGTGCCAAACAGTGCGGGCTTGGGGTGCGTGTCCTCAATATATTCACAAATTGCTGTGATCTCGCTGATCGTCGTGCCATCGTCGAG
>JANOFD010000403.1:0-3565 GCA_031413455.1 Rhodobiaceae bacterium | reverse complement strand
TTCGCCGTCGGAATGAGTTCGCGCAGCGGCCGATCAATATACTTCTGGTTGATCAGGCCGTCGATCGTGTCGGCGCGGGTCGCGGGGGTGCCGAGGCCGCGTTGCAGATCCACATTTTCTTGAGCTCGGTGACTCTTGCCGATGTGGTCAACAAGCGGGTCTTGGGAATGAGCCGTCCTGTCGGTGCGCATGGACCCGAATTGCAGCACCATCAACCGGCTGCGGAGTGAATAGCGTGGTGATGCGTTCCTATCTTGATTACAACGCGACCGCTCCGCTGAGACCAGAGGCGAAGACAGCGATGTTGGCGGCTTTGGACGCGTGCGGGAATGCGTCATCCATACATGCTGAAGGGCGGCAGGCGAGGTCGATCATTGATGGCGCGCGGCGGGATGTTGGAAGTCTGGTTGGGGCTGGCGCTGACAATGTGGTTTTCACCAGTGGTGGCACCGAGGCGAATGCACTGGCACTTTTGGGTTCCATCGATGAGGCCGCGAAATCGGGCGGACGCATTTCGCGATTGATCGTTTCGGCGATCGAGCACGAGTCTGTGCGTGCCAATGCGGCGTTCTGCGAAGAGACGAAACCGGGCTTGCGGGTGGCAGTGTGTCCGGTGACTGCGCAGGGGCAAGTCGATCTTGAGGCACTGCGCAGGCTGTTGATGGAGGGCAAAGGCCGGGCTCTCGTTTCCATCATGGCTGTCAACAATGAGACGGGTGTGGCTCAGCCGATTGAAGGCGCTGTGGCATTGTCGCGCGCGCATGGTGCGCTGGTGCACTGTGACGTTGTCCAAGCTGCGGGCCGTATGCCGATCAGTTTTGATCACTGGGATGTTGATTATCTGAGCCTGAGTGCCCACAAAATCGGTGGGCCACAGGGAGCAGGCGCGCTTGTTGTGCGCAATGGCGTTCCGCTTGCATCGCAGATGAGGGGCGGCAGTCAG
Source organism: Rhodobiaceae bacterium (assembly GCA_031413455.1). Taxonomy (GTDB): domain Bacteria; phylum Pseudomonadota; class Alphaproteobacteria; order Micropepsales; family Micropepsaceae; genus SZUA-430. Next base: position 2,622 of record JANOFD010000403.1, on the reverse strand, counting down.
GAATTTAGCCGCCGCGCGGGCACTGAAAACGTCGCGGCGCTTGCAGGATTTGGAGCGGCGGCGAAAGCAGCAGCGGCTGAACTGGCGTCGGTAAAGGCTTGGGCTGCAAGGCGCGACAGTATGGAGCGCCGGTTGCGCGAGGCAGGGGCAGTCGTGTTCGGTGGCGAGGTCGAGCGCGTCGCGAACACGGTTTGCGTGGCAGTGTCGGGCATATCTGCCGCGACGATGGTGATCGCCCTTGATCTTGATGGGTTTGCAGTGAGTGCAGGTTCTGCCTGCTCCTCGGGAAAAGTCAGTCAGAGTCATGTATTGGCGGCGATGGGTGTCGACCCAGAGTTGGCGGCCTGCGCGATACGGATCAGTTTTGGCTGGAATACAGGTGATGAAGAATTGACGGCCTTTGCCGAGGCGTGGGCGCGCATTGTCAGGCGCGCACAGTCTCGTGTGGCGGCTTGAGGAAATAGATTGATGGCCGAACAAGCAACGATTGATGCTGTGACCTCGCGAGGCGGCGACAAGTACAAATATGGATTTGTCACCGACATTGAGAGCGAGAAAGCGCCGAGGGGGTTGAACGCGGATACTGTCCGGTTCATTTCGGCTAAAAAGAATGAGCCCGGCTGGATGCTGGAGTGGCGCCTGGCGGCGTTCGAACGCTGGCAGACGATGCAGGAGCCCACCTGGGCGCGAGTCAAGTATCCACGCATCAACTATCAAGACGCTTATTATTATTCGGCGCCGAAATCCAAACCGAAACTGGACAGTCTGGATCAGGTCGATCCGAAGCTTCTGGAGACCTACAAGAAGCTTGGCATTCCGCTGACGGAACAGAAGATGCTGGCCGGTGTTGCGGTTGATGCCGTGTTCGACAGCGTTTCCGTTGCAACGACATTCAAAGGCAAGTTGAAAGAGGCGGGCGTTATTTTTTGTCCGATGTCCGAGGCGTTGCAGACGCATCCGGAGCTGGTGCGGAAATATCTGGGCACAGTAGTGCCGGTGTCCGATAATTTTTTTGCCACATTGAACTCGGCAGTCTTTAGCGATGGGTCGTTTGTTTACATACCGCCGGGTGTGCGTTGTCCGATGGAACTGTCGACTTATTTCCGCATCAATGAGGCCGAAACCGGACAGTTTGAACGGACACTGATCATTGCCGACAAGGGGTCGTATGTTTCCTATCTCGAAGGCTGCACGGCGCCGATGCGCGACGAAAATCAGCTGCACGCGGCAGTGGTTGAGTTGGTGGCACTGGACGAGGCTGAGATAAAGTACTCAACGGTGCAGAACTGGTATCCCGGCGATGAGAACGGGCGTGGTGGCATCTTCAATTTTGTAACCAAGCGCGGCGACTGCCGGGGTGTGCGGTCCAAGATCAGCTGGACGCAGGTGGAAACCGGCTCCGCGATCACCTGGAAGTATCCGAGTTGTATTTTGCGCGGCGATGAGTCGGTGGGGGAGTTCTTTTCCATCGCAATTGCCAATCATCATCAGCAGGCCGACACCGGCACGAAGATGCTGCATCTGGGCCGCAACACCAGTTCGCGCATCATCTCCAAGGGCATCAGTGCTGGCCAAGCGCAGAATACGTATCGTGGTCTGGTGAGCGCACATGCGAAGGCCGAGAACGCGCGGAACTATACGCAATGTGACTCGCTGTTGATCGGGGCGAAGTGCGGGGCACACACGGTGCCTTACATTGAAACGCGCAACCCGACGGCTCAGTTTGAGCATGAGGCAACAACGTCCAAGATCAGCGATGATCAGCTGTTTTATTGTCTGTCGCGCGGTATTCCGGCGGAGGAAGCGGTGACACTGATCGTCAATGGATTTTGCAGGGAAGTATTGCAGAAACTGCCGATGGAGTTTGCGGTCGAAGCGCAGAAACTTATCGGCGTCAGCCTTGAAGGAAGTGTTGGATGAGCGACAAGCGGAATGTCTGGTTCGTTCGTACACGGTGGACGGGTCAATCCTATCCGGTTACATGGGAAGGCTGGCTGGTCGCGGCAACATACGCCGCATTTATTCTTCTGATTGCTTCCTGGGTAGCGAGTGCAAAGCCACCGGGTTTCACTGTTGCCTCGGCCCTTGTTGTCCTCGTCGTGACGATCAACTTTTTTGTGCTTGTTTTCCGACATGCCGACATGTCGCAAACCGTCAGCGAATTTAGAAAGAAGAAAAATGCTTGAGATCAAAGACCTGCACGCCAGCGTTGGCGGCAAGAAGATACTGAACGGCCTCACGCTTTCGCTCGGCGAAGGTGAGGTCCACGCGATCATGGGGCCAAATGGTTCGGGCAAATCGACGTTGGCTTATGTTTTGGCTGGCCGCGCTGGCCGCGCTGGCTATGAGGTGACCTCGGGCTCTGTCATGTTTCGCGGGCAAAATTTGGTTGAGATGAAAGCCGAGGAACGTGCCGCAGCCGGTGTGTTTCTGGCGATGCAATATCCGGTTGAGATTCCGGGAGTGACGACGATCAATTTTTTGCGCACCGCTCTGAACGAGCAAGCCAAGGCGCGCGGAGACGCAGAGATTGATGCGGTGACATTCCTGAAGCGCTTCAAAGAAGAGCGTGAGAAGCTGTCAATGAGCGACGAAATGGTGAAGCGCGCCGTTAACGTCGGA
>JANOFD010000402.1:0-2893 GCA_031413455.1 Rhodobiaceae bacterium | reverse complement strand
CCTGGTCGAGCTGATCTTCGAGGTCGGCGGTGAAGGCGTATTGCACATAGTGTTCAAAGAAATTGGTGAGGAAGGCGGTGACGAGCAGGCCGCGGTCTTCCGAGACGAAGCGCGATTTTTCCATGCGGACATATTTGCGGTCCCGCAGGACCTGCAACGTCGAGGCGTAGGTGGAGGGACGGCCGATGCCGAGCTCTTCCATTTTCTTGACCAGAGACGCTTCAGAAAAACGCGGCGGTGGTTCAGTGAAGTGTTGTTCCGGTTTGACTTCCTTGACGCCCAGGGCATCGCCTTGGGCTACTTTCGGCAGTCGGTCGCCGTCTTCGTCGTCGGCGCTGTCGTCACGGCCTTCCTGATAGAGGACAAGAAAGCCGTCGAAGACCTGAACTGAACCGTTGGCGCGCAAGCCGGTGCGTCCGTCCGGGGTTTCGATGTCGACTGTTGTGCGTTCGAATTCGGCTGATTCCATCTGGCTTGCGACCATGCGTTTCCAGACGAGGTCGTAGAGCTTGAGCATGTCGGGCTCAAGCGACTTCAGAGATTCCGGCGTGCGATCGACGTCGGCGGGACGAATGGCTTCGTGCGCTTCCTGGGCGTTGCGGGTCTTTGATTTGTAGACGCGCGGGCTTGTCGGCAAATGTTTGGCGCTGAAATTTTTGGCGATCAGTTTGCGCGTTTGGGCGAGCGCTTCGGGCGCCACATCGACGCCGTCAGTACGCATATAGGTGATAAGACCTACGGTTTCGCCGCCGATGTCGACGCCTTCATAGAGGCGCTGGGCGACGCGCATGGTGTGGCTGGCGGAGAAGCCCAGCTTGCGCGAGGCCTCTTGCTGCAGTGTCGAGGTCGTGAATGGCGGGTAGGGATTACGGCGCGCCGGTTTGGATTCGACGCTTGCGACCGAGAATTTTCCCTGCTCGATGATCGAGCGTGCGGCGAGCGCCGAGGCTTCGTTGGGCAGCGAGAATTTTTCGATCTTCTCGCCGTTGAGTTTGGTCAGCTTTGCCGTCAGCTGGTCGCTCTTGGGCGTGTTGAGAAGGGTGTCGATGGTCCAGTATTCTTCGGCGCGGAATTTCTCGATGTCGAGTTCGCGCTCGCAGATCAACCGCAAGGTCACCGACTGAACGCGGCCTGCTGACTTTGAGCCCGGAAGTTTGCGCCACAAGACGGGCGAGAGATTGTAGCCGACGAGATAGTCGAGGGCGCGGCGGGCCAGGTAGGCGTCGACGAGTTCGTTGTCGACCTGGCGTGGATTGGCCATGCCTTCGAGCACGGCGTTCTTGGTGATCGCGTTGAAGACGACGCGCTCGACGGCGACGTCTTTAAGGAGCTTCTTTTGTTTGAGCACTTCGAGCAGGTGCCAGGATATGGCTTCGCCTTCGCGGTCAGGGTCGGTGGCGAGGATCAGCTTTTTCGCGCCTTTCATGGCGGCGGTAATTTCGTTCAGGTGCTTTGCGGCGCGTTCGGCGATCTCCCACGACATGGCGAAATCTTCGTCGGGCTTGACCGAGCCGTCCTCTTCCGCGAGGTCGCGAACATGGCCGTATGAGGCGAGCACTTTGAAGTCGGTGCCAAGGTATTTGTTGATCGTTTTTGCCTTGGCTGGCGACTCAACGATCACTACATTGCTTGCGGCCACTCGGTGGTTGTTCCTTATGGGGGGACCTTAGTTTTAGGGCGCGGACAGTGGTCTAATTTTTGCCGCCAAGTCAACCAACGGGTGCGGCATCGTGGGCCAACGTGTCTAAAAATGCTTTAGATTCAATAAATTAGTTGGTTACCCGGCTGCTGCCAGAGAGACCTTCTGGCCAGGGTGGCGGGTTAACAGACCGGCGAATTCCAGGTCCAGGAGGGCTGTTGCAACCGCTGCGGGTGTGGCGCCGAGCAGGCGTACCAGCTCATCCGATTCGATGGGTGCGGCCCCCAAAAGGCGCAGAATTTCGGACTCCAACCTGTCGTCACCGGGGAGGGGTTGGGCAGTGAAGCTCTCAGGGGATTTTGGCGGGGGCTGCTGCCATTCGGCGGGGCGCAGGGTCGCGAATATATCGTCGCCGCTTTCGGTGAGGATAGCGCCCTGGCGCAACAGACTGTTGGTGCCCCTGGCGCGCGGATCGAGCGGGGAACCGGGTACGGCAAAGACCTCGCGGCCCTGTTCACCCGCAAGTCTTGCGGTGATCAACGAGCCGGAGTTGAGGGTCGCCTCCACCACAAGCACGCCGCGGGCCAGGCCTGAGATGATGCGGTTGCGGCGCGGGAAGTGTTGGGCGGTGGGCTGAAAGGCGAAGGGCATTTCGGCGACGATGGCGCCTTTGGCCGCTATCTCGTCGAAGAGCCTGGTTCGCGACCCAGAAGGTGTCAGGCTGGTAGAGGCCGATGTACCCACCCGGATCCCAAGCGTAGTACCCTTCCTTGGGTACATTGCGGATTTTCGGCCCAACGACGATGGGTTGGCGAATCCCGTTCACCGTCCCGATAGTGAAGACCTCGTCGGCGCTGGTGGTCAGGATCTGGTCCCAGGCCTTGCGGCGCACCACAGGGTCGGTCGAGGTCTCCCACTCCTTCAGATAGTCCATCAGCTTGCAGGCCGACGGCATGTCGCATTTCTCGCCTTTTGTGCCCTTGGATTCCACGAACATGCCCCACTGCGACCACTGAAGGCCGCCCTGCATGGTCGGCGCGAACTCCTTGGGGCTGGTGTTGACGGTCGGCACGGCCGTCACGTTGCCGGCGAAGGCCGTCATGATCGCGTCGCCGGAGAAGGCCCTCAGCCGGAAATTCTCGCGGGTCTGAGGCTTGGTTAGCATCTTGATGCCGACCTTCTTCCAGAACTCGCTGATCAGATGCAGCGCATCGGCGTCCTCGGTCTCCTCGCTCGCATGCTCGACCACGATGG
>JANOFD010000401.1:0-2127 GCA_031413455.1 Rhodobiaceae bacterium | reverse complement strand
GAAATCAGGTCATTGACTCAATATCGCCGCCGCATTGCCTGACCGGCTCCTGCAGCGCACAACCAGCAAGCGAATATGGCATGTGTTGCAGACCCGCAATAGCTGGGCTACCTCTTTGCCCCAAGAAGTAGATGCAGCGGGCGGGGACTGGAATGCAAAGCAAAATCTCGTTTCTTTTGATTTCATCGGCACTTGCCCTCGCCTCCACGGCATCGGCCGGTGAAGGCATGTGGTTGCCCAGCCAAGCACCCGACATCGCCAAGCAGATGCAAGCCGACGGCCTCAAGCTCGACCCGAACACGTTGGCCAACCTGCAAACGGCGCCGATGAATGCCATCGCCTCGCTCGGCGGCTGCTCGGCGAGCTTCGTAAGCCCGCAAGGCCTTGTTGTCACCAATCACCACTGCGTCTACGGCTCTATTCAATACAATTCAAAGCCCGAGAGAGATTATCTGAAAGACGGCTTCCTGGCCGCGACGCTCGCCGACGAATTGCAAGCTGCACCTGGCAGCCGCATCTTCGTCATCGAAGACCTGCGCAACGTCACCGCCGATGTCATGGCAGGTGCCAGCGAACTCTCAGGCAAGGCGCGCTTCGACAAGATCGAAGTCAATCAAAAGGCGCTGATCGCCGCGTGCGAAAAGCAACCCTCGCGCCGCTGCGACGTGCGCGCCTATTACGGCGGCGCCACCTATTTCCTGCAGCAGCAATTGGAAATCCATGACGTCCGCCTCGTCTATGTCCCCGCAGGCAGCATCGGTAATTTCGGCGGCGAGATCGACAACTGGCAATGGCCGCGTCACACCGGCGACTTCGGATTCTATCGCGCCTATGTGGCATCTGACGGATCGTCGAAACCCTACGCCAAAGAGAACGTGCCCTACAAACCGAAATCATGGTTGAAGCTCGCCGCCAAATGCGTGGCCGAAGGCGACTTCGTCATGCTGGCGGGCTTTCCCGGCGGGACTGACCGCTACCGCACGGCCGCCGAGACGTCGCACTTCTTCACCGGCGTCTATCCGCTGCAGCAAAAACTGCTCGCCGACTATTCAGATCAGATCAATCAGGCCACCGAAGGCGATGACAAGGCCCGCATCGCCTATATCAACACGCTGCGTGGCGTCGATAACTTCAAGAAAAATCTACAAGGCCAACTCGCCGGTGCCGAAGCCATCGACCTCGTCGCCAAGAAGACGGCGCAGGAAAAAGAGTTTCGCGGTTGGGCCGTGGCCGACGCCGGCCGCAAGGCGCGCATGGAGCCGGTGATCGCGGCCCTCGACGCCACCGTCACCGAAGCAAATGCGACGCGTCTCGTCGCCATCAAATACGGTCTCGTCAATCGCGGGCAATTGCTCGCCGCCGCGCGCACGCTCTATCGCTGGTCGAAAGAACGCGCCAAACCGGATGCCGAACGCGAGCCTGGCTTCCAGGATCGCGACCGCCGCTTGGTCGGCGAACGTCTGACACAGCTCGAACGCCGCTTTGACGCCAAGGTCGACCGCCGCCTGTTCGATCTGGCGCTGGCACAATATCGCTCGCTGCCACCCGACGCGCACAACAAGGGCTTCGATGCGATGCTGGCCAAGCTTGGCCTCGATCGCCTCTATGCTGTCACAAAACTCGGCGACACGCCGACACGCCTTGCCTGGCTCGACAAGTCCGCCAACGACATCGAAGCCTCGGACGATCCTTTCTTGAAACTGGCAGTCGCCATGTTTGACGAAGACCTGACCAAGGAAAACAAGAACAAGGATCGCGACGGCCGTCTTCAAGCCGCCCGCAGCGCCTATATTGCCGCTTACATCGATTTCAACAAAGCCCGCGGCCGCGCGGTTTATCCCGATGCCAACGGCAGCTTGCGCCTGACGTGGGGGCGGGTCACCGGCCGCAAGCGCGACGGCATGGCCTATCACCCGTTCACGACTGCTGAAGGCATTCTGGAAAAATTCACCGGCCGCGATCCGTTTGAATCGCCCGCCAAACAGCTCGACCTCATCCGCGCCAAAGACTACGGCCCGTATAAAGCGCCCGCACTCGGCTCCCTGCCCGTAAACTTCCTCTCTACAGTCGACACTTAGGATTTCTGGTGACTGGCATCTTAATGCCTTTGCTTGGCCTTTTTGGAAT
>JANOFD010000400.1:0-2974 GCA_031413455.1 Rhodobiaceae bacterium | reverse complement strand
GTGGAGGCCGCGCGCACGCTGGAGATTGCCGTGCACGATCATCTGATCATCGGGCGCCACGGGCATGCGAGTTTGAAGCAGCTGGGATTGATGTAACAACCCCAGCGCTTCGCCGGCTACGCGCCCTTAGTGCTTGTGGTGATCGATGTAGGCGTGGAGCGCCACTTCGATGTCGTGCTTGTTGTGCGCGACTTCGACCTTGTGGTGCAGATCCTTCAATTCCGCGTTGCTGCCGTGATCGTGGATGATGCGGTCAAGCTCGTGCAAGGCGAAGGCCTTGGCCTTGCCGAAGTCTTTTTCGTGCTCGACGTGATGAAGCAAGGCTTCGATGTCATGCAGAATCTTTGCGTCGTCGCCGCCTTTCGTTTGTGGTTTGTGATTGGCAAGCGGCGCGGCGGCGAAACGGGCCGTTGCCAGGGCATGAATCACTTCCATCGGCACGCGCACGGAATGGTTCTTCGTCAATCGGCCGAGCACGAAACCGGTTGCGAACAAAATGGCCGACAACGCCGCCGCGACGGCGAAGATCTCGAATTGAACGACGTTTACGCTTTCAAGCAACTGCATTGTAATATCCCCCAAACAAAAACCAACGCCATGAACTTGCGCGACGACTAGCAGGTAGATTTAAAGTCAGCATTCAAATTCGAATGCATGCGCGAACGTGCCGCCTGCGCTGTGCGAATTCAGAGACAGTTGATTTGCGATTATTCGCGCGAGCCATGCAGACTTTTTTTTAACTCGCGCGAAACGCTTGCGCCACTCTCTTTCCCAATGAATGTTGCCGCATTCACTCCCGCGTCGCGAGAGCCGGGCAACAACAACTGGCTATGGCGCCTTGGCAGCTTTGTTTCCCGGATTAAGTCCCGCCTGGTCGATGAGGAAGGCGTTGATGAAGGCGGATTCCTCGACGGCGCTGAAGCGGCCGCTTTCGCCGGCGTGACCGGCGGTCATGTTGGTGCGGAAGACCAGGTGGTTCTGGTCGGTTTTCAGACGCCGGAGTTTGGCCACCCATTTTGCAGGCTCGTAGTAGCCGACCTGGCTGTCGTTGTACGCGGTGGTGACAAGAATTGCCGGATAGGCGTGGCGTTCGACCTGATCGTAAGGCGAATAGCTCAGCATATATTCGTAGTCGCCGGTGTCGCCGGGGTTGCCCCATTCCTCGTACTCAATCGTCGTGAGGGGGATGGAGTCGTCGAGCATGGTGGTGACGACATCGACGAAGGGGACGTTGGCGACGATGCCTTTGAAGAGTTCGGGGCGCATGTTGGCGACGGCACCCATGAGCAGGCCGCCGGCGCTGCGCCCCATGGCGAAGATGCGTTTGGGGTCGGCAGTGCCCTTGCTGCCCAGATGTTCGGCGACGGCGATGAAGTCGGTGAACGTGTTTTTCTTGGTGCGCAGTTTGCCGTCCTGGTACCAGGCTTCGCCCATTTCGCGGCCACCACGCACATGCGCGTAGGCCAGCACAAAACCGCGGTCGAGCAGGCTTGGCCAGCGGGTGTTGAATACGGCCTCATTGCTCGACCCATATGAGCCATAGCCGTAGAGCAGGAGTGGATTCTTACCGGAAGTGTACTTGTCGCGGCGATAGGCGATCGTCACGGGGATTTGCCTGCCGTCGGGCGCGGGCGCGAAGCTTTTTTCAACGGTATAGACGGACGGAGAGAACCCCGGCACTTCCATGCGCTGAATTTCTTTTTTGGTGCCGGTTGCGACATCGAGGTCGTAAATGACATCAGGATTGACCGGAGAGGCAAAGGCATAGCGCAAAGACGTCGCGCTGGAACTCGTATTGCGCAGAGCGGGAAAATTATGCGTATCGGAGAAGGACATGTGTCCCGCTGCGGCGTCAGGCTGAACAATCGACTCGGCGCCGGACTTTATGTTGTGCAAGCGAATGCGCGAAGAACCGTTCGCCCATTCATCGAGTGCGATGACGCCGCTGACGATTTCGAATGCCTCAATGTAGACACCGCGCTGCGTGGGCACGATTTCGGTCCATTGGCCGGGCTGTGCCAGTGGTGCCGTGACGATACGGCTGTCGGGGGCGTCGAGGTTGGTGCGGATGTAGAGCAGGCCGCCGACTTCATCAGCATGATAGAGAACGCCTTTGGCGCGGGGCTTGACCGGAGCCCATTTCGCCTCGGGTTTGGACGCGTCGACGAAGAGAACTTCGCTGGTGTTGGTTTGCTCGCTGGTCAGCAGGAGCAGTTTTCCGCCCTTGGACTTTTGCAGCGAAAGTTCGAATTGCTGGTCCTTCTCCTCGAACATCTGTTTGTCGGCTTTGGGGTCGGTGCCGATGACGTGGCGCATCAGGCGGTGGGCGCGCGCGGTGCCTGGTTGAAGCTTGAGGTAGAACAGCGTCTTGTTGTCGTTGGCGAAGGCGAAGTCTGCGCCTACGTATTTGATTTGATCTTTCAGCACGGCGCCGGTGCGCATGTCGCGCAGGATGAGGGTGTGCCAGCGGTCGCCCGTGAAGTCGGCGGCGTAGGCAAAGTACGATCCGTCGGGCGATGAGGCGTAGTTGCCGACTTTGAACTGATCGTGTTTTGGCCCTTCGACTTCACCGTCAATCAGCACTTCTTCCGGTGCCGTGATGGCGCCCTTGCGTCGCGCGATCACGGGATAGTCGGCACCGGGGGCGTAGCGCTCGTAGTACCAATAGCCCTCGTTCCTGAACGGCGGTGTGCCCTGGATGGCTGTGGCTTTGGCTTTGATTTCTTCGCGCAGCGTTGTCTGGAGTTCAGAGGTGTGCGCGGTCGCTTCGTTGGCGTATTTGTTTTCTTCTTCGAGGTAGCGGACGACTTTTTCGGTGTTTTTTTCGTTGAGCCAGAAATAATAGTCGGTACGTTTGGCACCGTGCGGGGCAATCAGTACCGTGCCCTTCATCATCGCGTAGGGCGGATAGCCGGGCTTGCGGTCGATGGCGAGGCCGGGCGTGGTCGAGGTCGCGGTTTGCGGCGTGACGCCC
>JANOFD010000399.1:0-2905 GCA_031413455.1 Rhodobiaceae bacterium | reverse complement strand
GGTGATTTTTCCACCAGGTAATACCCTCGGGATCGGCTTCCACGTTGACCAGTTGTCCGGCGGCGTTGAGTTTCTGCGTCCGGAAATCCGACAGGTCGATGATGCGGACCAGCGATCCGTCGGGACGAACCTCAAGGGCGAGTCGGGAATTGCTGTCGACGATTACATGGGTGCCCGTGGCCTCGTTGAACGCCGTGCCGGAAAGATTGGTGGGCAGCCGGAGGATGCGGGCATCGGCGCGCGAAAGTGCGCCGGAGCCCATCGGGATGTCGATCAGGAGAAGCTCGTCCTTCAAAGTTTCGGAAACGACGCCAACATTCTTCTCGATCACAAAGGCAAAGGTTCGGCCGGAAACCCACGACAGGCCGCGGATGTGGTACTGGCCACCGGGCGGCAGGAGACCGGAGACGTCGAAGGTATGAATGAACCGTGCTCGCGCATGAACTCACACATATCCGCAATGGCGACGTGAAACTTATGGTCATTGCTGTCGTGATTGCTGGGGTCATTACTTTGGTGGGCGAATTGGTATTTCGCAGTTTGGGCCACACAAGAATTCGCTCGGGTGGGTCGTCGGGAGGAAGTAAAAAGGGAGGAGGTGCGGGGGCAATCATGATTGCGGTTGTCATTATCGCCATTGCCTGGTTTTTGTCGCTGGTGATCCGCTTTGCGTTGTCCCGGTCACGTGAGTATCTGGCGGACGCGGGCTCGGTGGAATTGACCAAGAATCCGGACGCCATGATCAGCGCTTTGCGCAAAATCGAGGGCAAGGCCGAGATGCCCGCTGTGCCCTCGGGCATCATGGAAATGTGTATTGAAAATCAAAAGAACTCGGTAGCGGACCTGTTTTCCACCCATCCCACAGTGCAGCGCCGCGTCGACAAACTTATGGCTGTTGCAGGCGGCCACGACGCGGCGCAAGACGTTACAGCTCCTTTGACGTGAGCAGCCTGTAGGCGATGCCGAGGAAGTAAAACGTGACGACAGCCGCAGCCGTGGCGGTCGCGTGCGTACTCCAGGGTAAATCCCAACCAGCAAACAGGTTGACCCAGTGACGCCAGACATTCTCAAAAAGATACTCCATGATGACTTCGATGCCTCCTCTTTGTATCGGCTGTCACAAACGATACGATCAAGGTTCAAACAGTTTCTGAAGTTCAATGTTTGAAATTGAATCAACAATTGTGCCGGCGCTGTGTCTCAGGCATTTGCCACAAATTGCTTTTACTCTGCGGCGGCGGATTTCCTTGCGTCCAGCCAGTCCGTCAGGTCCGCAATGGCACGGCGCGACATCAGCTGTTTCCTGGCGCGACCACGGTCTTTTCCTTTGACGCCTTCGGCGGGTGCGATGTCCGGAAAGAGGCCGTAGTTGACGTTCATTGGCTGAAAGGTTTTCGTGTCTGCGCCGCCGGTAATGTGAGCCAGCAATGCCCCCAGAGCCGTTGTGAGTGGCGGCGGCAATTGTTGGTGTCCCAAGCGCTCAGCCGTTGCAAAACGTCCAGCCATGAGCCCTATTGCAGCGCTTTCGACATAGCCTTCAACACCCGTCATTTGGCCGGCAAACCGGAATCGCGGCATTGCTTTCAGGCGCAATTCACCATCGAGCAATTTTGGCGAATTGATAAAAGTATTCCGGTGCAGGCCGCCAAGTCGTGCGAACTGTGCCGTCTCAAGCCCTGGGATCATGCGAAAGACCTCAGCTTGCGCGCCGTGCTTAAGTTTTGTTTGAAATCCAACCATATTGTAGAGCGTGCCCAGCGCGTTGTCCTGACGCAACTGAACAACGGCGTAAGGCCGCCGGCCTGTATGGGGATCGGTAAGGCCTACAGGCTTCATGGGGCCGAAACGCAATGTCTCTGGTCCGCGCCCGGCCATCACTTCGATGGGCAGACAGGCTTCGAAATACGGTGTGTTTTTCTCCCAGTCTGCGAAAGATGTTTTCTCACCAGCGATCAGTGCGGCGATGAAAGCGTAGTATTGCTCGCGGTCCATTGCGCAGTTGATGTAGTCGGCGCCGTCGCCTTCGGGGCCCACTTTGTCATAGCGCGATTGAAACCAGGCGCGCGAGAAGTCGATCGATTCCTTGTGAACGATTGGCGCAATGGCATCGAAAAACGCCAAGGCATCTTCCCCCGTTACAGCTTGGATGGCGCTTGCCAATGGCTTTGACGTCAAAGGACCCGTCGCGATGATCACACTGTCCCAGTCTGCAGGCGGCAGGCCTTCAATTTCCTCCCGGACAATCGTGACCAGAGGTTCGCGTTCCAGCGCGCCCTGCACTGCATCTGAGAAGCCAACGCGATCAACCGCAAGTGCCCCGCCGGCGGGGACCTTGTGTGCGTCTGCTGATTGCAGAATCACAGAGCCGCAGCGGCGCATTTCTTCGTGCAGTAGTCCGACCGCGTTGTTCTCCCAGTCGTCGGAGCGGAACGAATTTGAACACACGAGTTCGGCAAGACCGTGCCCCAGATGGGCGTCGGTCATTTTCACCGGCCGCATTTCGTGCAAAATGACGGGCACGCCCGCCCGTGCGATCTGCCAGGCCGCTTCCGAGCCCGCAAGGCCGCCGCCAATAACATGAATAGGCTTGATTGAATGGGTCATCGCGGCGGACAATAGGCGACCCGCCCAGCGCACTCAAGGACCGGCACAATGCGCAGTACTTTCCTGTTTCTCGCGATTGCTGTGTCGATTGCCGCACCGTCTTTTGCTGCGGACACCATTGAAAACTGCTCGTTCAATGGCAAGAAGCTCTACGGTAAAGTGCAAATCGTCAACGCCTTTGCCGACTTCAAAGTCCAGATCGTAAAGAGCTTTCCCGATCTCAAGGTCCAGCTCGTCAAGTCTTTCCCCGACGCCTGCGGCAAGTGGGAGTGGGAGTTCGTCAACGCTTTCCCGGATTTCA
>JANOFD010000398.1:0-5639 GCA_031413455.1 Rhodobiaceae bacterium | reverse complement strand
GATCTCCTAGGAGACATACTGATGTTCATTCTCACCAGTAGCCATCTTCTCCCCAGATGTGTCACAAGGAGAGAAAGTGACGACTGAAGTTGACGATCGTGTCCCCTCAGGTCGGGGCACCCCAATACGTAAAAATCTTTCAACCAAATTTTGTCAATAAAAAGCAGAAAAATGGACAGAATGTTTGAATGTTTAAAATTATCTGTGGTTCTCGAGAACTTGCTTCGAAATAAAGCCATTCTAATTTACTAACTATGAAAATTAAAATCTTTAGTTTTATTTGCATGTTTTTTTATGTGCACAATTGAGATTAATGTACTTCTTTGTCGTTACGGTTGATGACACCGATGGTTCGCTGCACTCTGATATTTTGAACTTGTCTCAAGGCGTCCCCTGACAATAGCTGGCTTTTGTCGATGCTTGCAGGAATAAGATCCAGCTTTGTCAACACGAAGACTGTGCGCTTGCCTACAAAAACTTTTTATTTCGACAAAGGAAGAGCGGAGACCGAAGCCAGGTTCGACGCATAAGTACCTTCAGGGTCAGCCTTCATCACCATTCTTAACGCTTTTGATGTAGCAACATCAGCCGGGGCTTGATGGACTGCCAAAATTATGGCATTTGGGTTGTCGATGTACTCTTTGACCAGCAGTTCAATCTGCTGCGGAATATCGGACGCTTGACTAGAGAGAGGGACCTCGCAAAAAAAAAGGATATCATCGAGATAAAAATATAGAAAACAGTAAACATAATAACAATGCGATAAAAAATAGATGAATAAAAAATGGTGTTTAAACAAGTAGTATTTTTTATCAAATTATAATAATATTATAGTCTCGAGTTGCAGTACGAATCTATTGATGCTGGAGAGATGAGAAGGGTGCTTGCGAATAAAGAGCGCAGGAATTCAAGCAAACAAATTTCAACGTACCTCCACTAGCCCGGGAAGATCGACCAAAGTCAGGTCATGAAGCGTTGGAGAGAAGAGCTTGGCCGTGATTGGTTTGTTGACCACGCCCTACGATAAAGTTATTCAGCTGAGTCCACTGGTTGCAGCTCAAATTGACACAGACAGGTATCAAAGGTCTTGATATCAGCACGAGTTTCTCGTAATAGTTGGTTTACACAATGAACAAAACGTACTTTTTCCGACCCAGCCAACTTTATTGTGGCCTCGGTAATCAATTTTTCGATTTCCTTGAAGTCAACTTGTTTGCCCGTTCCAGATGAGCCAGCATACTCCACCTCCGCCCATTCGCCTTGCTCTGTTAAAAATTGGACATGTGGTTCAGTTTCTAAAAAAATATCGTGAAAGTAAAAAATCGGAATTTCACCAGGTGGGCAGTAATTGAGTTGAAGAATGATCGGCGTCCGTGTAACGATGCCATCTCCACGCGGAAGAAAACTGCGACCCACAATACTCTCCAACAGAGAACTTTTTCCATCGCTCTAAAACACACCAATTTTAAAACTCGTTTTTCTGAGACTTTTTTTCTTACCTGGCCACCAACAACGACCATCTGCGGAAAATCGATCTTGCCGGCGATGTTGACGGCCGACTGCAGCTCGTTGAATTTGCGGACGAAATTGAAACCGTTCTCCATTTTTGATGAAAAAGCGTTCAGAATTTTTATTAGAAACCAATTCCAGACAAAAATGACAAGGCCTGTAAATTTCAGCGTGGCGAGGCGCTCGGCGCGGAGCGGCTGGTCGACGTGAAGAACGTCGCCGGCACCTGGAACGCGGGCTCGCCGGCGCTGAAGCCCTTCGCCGAGAAGGGCATGGATGCGGTGTTCTCCAAGTTCAACCTCGACAGCGACGAGGTGGTGGAGACGCCGCAGGCCGAGGTCTATACCTGCCAGCTCATCCACGGCATCGACACGCAGAACGCCCACGTCACCGGCGTGCCGCAGGAGGCGGTGGAGCGCCAAAAGCAGGCGGAAAGCTATTTCGGCAAGCGCGGCGTCGCCATGTTCAATACCTGCACTCCGTATCAGGTCGGCAACGTGCCGGTGCGCGGCGAGCATTGCGCCTGGATGGAATCCTCGGCCGTCGTTTATTGCAACGGGGTGCTCGGCGCGCGCACCAACACGGAAGGCCGCGAGAGCACGGGTGCGGCGAGCATCACCGGGAAAATCCCCTATTGGGGCTTCCATATCGAGGAAAACCGCCGCGGCACCCACCTCGTCGAGGTCGAGGTGGAGGTCGATGACATGATGGAATGGGGCCTGTTGGGCTATGCCGTCGGCGAGGTCGTCGAGGAGTCGGTGGGTCTGGTTGGACGCAACAGCGGCAAGGACATCGCGACCACCCTGGAGGGCGGCGTTGCGGCGACGACGCAGGTGTTGAACCTGCGGGCACAGAAGCAGATTTTCAGGCTTGCGGGTGTGAACGAGGCGGCGGTGCCTTCGATCGGGCGTGGATTTTCTGCACCGGTGAAATTCGAAACAGGGCTGAGTTCCGAAGACCGCGCCTTTCTGATGGCCAAGGACTCCGACCCATTCAACCGGTGGGAATCGGGTCAGAAGTTTGCGACCGAGCTTTTGGTGCGCATGTCGCAAGACGCCAGTGCCGGACGCGCGCCGAAAGTTGATCAGCTGTTCGTCGATGCCTTCGGTGAAGTGTTGCGTGACGCGCGCAAAGACCCTGCGTTCACGGCTCTGGCAACCCAGCTGCCGGCGGAAATGGAACTGGCGCAGGTGATTGACAATGCGGACCCTGAGGCCATCCACACGGCCCGTGAGACGCTGCGCAAGGCGCTGGCGACGGCACACAAGGCGCCGCTGCGTGAGCTTTATCAGTCGCTGAACAGCAATGAACCTTATTCACCGGATGCGGCCCCTTCGGGGCGCCGGGCCTTGCGCAGTATGTGTTTGCGCTATCTGACGGCGCACGACACTGGCGAGACACGGGCGATGGCGTTTGAGCATTTCCGCTCCAGCAACAACATGACCGACAAAATTGGCGGGCTGGCGCCTCTGGTCGACATGAGCGGCGATGAGCGCAACCAGGCGCTGCAACAATTCTATGAACACTCGAAAGCCAATCCGCTGGTGATCGACAAATGGATGAGCCTGCAGGCGTCGTCTTGCCGCGGTGACACGCTTGAGCAGGTCAACGCCCTGACGAAACATCCAGCGTTCAACATCGAGAATCCGAACCGGGTGCGGTCGCTGATCGGGCCGTTCGTGATGAACAACCAGCTGCGCTTTCATGCGGCTGACGGCAGTGGCTACCGCTTCTTGGCGGACTATGTTTTGACACTCGATGGACTCAATCCCCAGGTTGCTGCGCGCTTGTGTGGAGCGTTTGAGACATGGCGGCGATTCGACAACAAACGCCAAACGCTCATCCGGGATCAGCTTATGCGCATAAACAAGGCCAATGGACTATCGCGCAATGTGCTGGAAATCACCGAAAAGACTCTTGGCTAGAGTCGATTAGCGCGACATCTGGGCCACCATGCGTTGCAGAATGCTGCCGGAGGGGGTGACAAGCCCTCGACGCCCGACATAATCGCCCGGGGATGTGATTCGAGTCTGGGCGTTAAAAAACTATGGCCGTTGCCACTCAGACAGTCGCCAGTGTGTCGAAGAAGACTGTGTTCGACGCACGGGTCAGACTGGGTTCAAGAAATAGAACGACCTTTTGGATCGTGCTGGGAACACTGGCGACGGTGCTGTCCGTTGCTGCGGCTGCCGCCATTCAGATCCGCAAGGACCATGTGCTGGCGCTGGAGCAGATTGAGCGCGAGGCCAAAGTGTTCGTGGCGGTTTCCGGCGTGGTCGTGGGGAGTGCGCTGGACCGGGCACAAGAAACACTTGAGCGTGTGATTGCGGCAGCGCCAGGCACACTGGCCCTCAGTGCGGACCCGGCGATCATCAACGTCATTGCTACCGATTTGAGCGGAAATGTGTACTGGGATCGCAACGGCGTTCCAGGTGAACCGCGTCAACTGAAAGACACCGTTCTGCTGCAGCGCCTTTTGGCCGCGCAGGAGGGCACGCGCTTTATCGCCGGAAAATTTGCCGACAATGAATTCGGCAAGAGCCCGCTGGCGCTGGCGATACGCGGGAAAACGTCACCGCAACAGCTGTATGTTGCGCTGATCGATCCCGCCTATTTGACGCGCATGCTGGAAAGTCTTCAGGGCAGCCGCCGGGGCAGCCTGGTTATCACGGACAGACACTCACGTACAATTGCGGGGACGGCGGTCGACCCGGCGCTGCTGAGCGTATCGATCAGCTCGCTGCCGGCCAGTATCAGCACCAGCCCGACATTGCGCTACATCGCCGGTGATGGCGGAAATTTTCTGGCGGCCGCCCGGCTGATCCCTGGATATGATATGCGTCTGGTGTCGATGGCGCGCGCGTCGGATGCGCTGTCGAGCTGGTACGACTCGATGCCGCTTTATTCGATCATGGTGTTTGGTCCAAGCCTTCTTGGCGCCGCTTTGGCATGGGCGTTGCTCAACCAGATTGAACAGACATCGCGCTCTGACACCGCGTTGCGCCGGACTGAAGAGCGGTTCGAGTTTGCCGTCAGCGGCGCCAAATGCGGCATCTGGGATTGGGATTTGAGCCAAAGGCGAATGTACTGGTCAGGGGCCATGAACGCCCTGCTGGGCCGAGGCAAGCAGCCGCGAATCATGACGCTGGCTGAAGTCGACAGTCTGGTGCATCCCGATGATCGCATGATCGTGTCATCGATCGAGGCTGCCGCCAGAAGCGGTGCGCAGAGCTACGACGAGTCGTTCCGCGCGCAGCATTCGGATGGTCACTGGATGTGGATCCGGGCGAAAGGGCAGATGTACCGGACGATCCGCTCAGACAGCGCGAGGCTGTCGGGGATTGTCATCGATGTCTCGGACCAAAAAAGCGCTGACGAGCGCGTCTCGACGGCCGAGCGCGTGCTGCAAGCGGCATTTGAACATGCGGCAGAGGCCTTTGTGCTTTGGGACAGGGACAACAAACTGTTGCTTTGCAACAAGCGTTTTCTGGAATTCTATGGGCTTGCAGATGCCAAGGTCGGTGCCGCACGCGCAACATTGATGGCCAGGGCGGTGTCGGCCGATCAATCCGTTGCGGGACAAAGCCCTGACCTCCTTGACTCGCGGGGCGCTACCGGCACGATAGACCTGCAGCAGGCCGGCAATCGCTGGCTCCTGGTCAGCGAGCGACGGGTTCTGGACGGCGCCAAGATCATGGTGGCGACCGACATCACGGCTCTGAAACAGCAGAAAGACGAGCTGCAGTCGTCGCGCAATTTGCTTGAGGCGCAGACTTTGAAACTGGGCGAGATCGCAACAACGCTGGAAGGCGAGAAAACCCGCGCCGAAGAAGGCAGCCGTTCGAAATCGGAATTCCTGGCCAATATGAGCCATGAATTGCGGACGCCGCTGAACGCGATCATCGGGTTCTCCGATGTGATGTTGAATGAAATGCTGGGGCCGATGCCCGGACGCTATGTCGAATATGCGACCGACATCCATCGCAGCGGCCAGCATTTGCTGCATCTCATTGATGAAGTGCTGAACATGGCACGTATCGAGTCGGGTGGGCTTTCGCTGGAGCTGGAGTCTGTTGATATTGGGCTGCTGGTTGATGAGGTGGTCAAGTCGATTGAGCCCAAGGCGCTGG
>JANOFD010000397.1:0-2000 GCA_031413455.1 Rhodobiaceae bacterium | reverse complement strand
ATAATCCTTCTGCAACACGCGCGGCGGGAAAGGCAGAACCGTCAACGCGTAGTCGAGGCCCAGCTCCTCCAGCATCCACAGCGGGCGCAACGAACGCGAGCCTTTGCAGTGATAGAGGCGGAGGTTTGAGTTCGTGGGCATGCGCGGGCTCTCTGTTGGCATGCTCTGATAGTGCAAACATGCCACGTTCCGCAACACAGTCACTATCTGCCCAGATATTGCCATGATTCCAGTGCAGGTAAAGTGCTGCACTTTCAGCCTTAGGGGGCTTTGAACATGCGTACATTGTTGTTGATTGTGGTGGCAATCGTGACGCTGCTGGTGGCGACCAACCCGTCGCGCGGCGAGTTCAACGACTGGATCATGCAATACGCCGCTCAAAAAGTGCGGGACGAAGCGCGCGGCCAGAAGCGCGAGGTCTCGTGGGGTGAGCGGCTGGTGGGCGGCTACTCAACAGGATGGGTGCTTTCGAACCTGCCGGTGGCGCGATCGAATTTCCTGATATTCTCGCTTTATCGCGTGGACCTGCCCCAGGACTTGCGCAAGGATTTTCCGTCCTGTGTACTGGCCATAGCCGGACAGTTCATCCCCCGTGCCTGCGCCTAGCGACGCTTGCGTTTTCGCGCGCCGGGGCGTGGTTTCGTGCCGGCGCGGATGGCGGTGTTGGCGCGCTCGCTGACGCCGCCAGCGAAATTCATGACATGGAAAATGTACTGCTGATCGACGGTGCCTGCGAACAAATGCGCCCACGGACCAGACGCATAGATGGGGACATCTTCGCCGCCGTGGG
Organism: Rhodobiaceae bacterium; assembly: GCA_031413455.1. Lineage (GTDB taxonomy): Bacteria > Pseudomonadota > Alphaproteobacteria > Micropepsales > Micropepsaceae > SZUA-430. Next base: position 1,210 of record JANOFD010000397.1, on the reverse strand, counting down.
TTTCGGCGCGCAGCGGAACCAGCGCCTGTTGTTTGAAGTCCAGCGCTTTGGTGTCGTCGTCGCTGAGATCGTCGCGCGGTTTGCCGTCGGCGCCCGCGCCTGGGCCATTGGCGTACGATAACGTGGTATGCGGCTTGCCGTCAGTGGCCTTGTCGGCTTGACCGTTAGCGCCATCGACCAGTCCAAGGATCGGGTTGTTACGCGAAGGATAGCCGCTCATGCTCAAAACGTGGCTGTGGTCAGCGGTGACGACAATCAATGTGTCTTTGGCATCGGTTGACGCAAGCGCCGCCTTCACCGCCTCATCAAACGCCAACGTGTCCTCAAGCGCGCGCGCCGCATTACCGCCGTGATGCGCGTGGTCGATGCGCCCGCCCTCAACCAACAGGAAATACCCGTTGCGATTCTGCTTCAGGATTTCAATGGCCTTGACGGTCATGGCCGAGAGTGACGGTTCCCCCGCTTTGTCCTTGCCGCGGTCTGCTTCGAACTGCATGTGGCTGGGTTCGAACAAGGCCAGCACGTGTCCGGCCTTGACGGGATCAAGCGCCGTAAATCCGGCGCGGTTCCACACAAACGATCCATTGCCGCTATAGCGGGAAAGCCAGGCCTCAACGAGATTCTTGCCGTCTTTCCGTGTCCCCTTTTTGTCGGGATATTCCGGGTCGGTGAGATCGGCGGGGAAAAAGCGATCCCGCCCTCCACCCATCACAACGTCCAGACCGTCACCGTATTTCATTTCCACGAGCTGGCGCGCGATATCCACACAGCCAGCTTTGGCGGCGTCGCCCGGAAGGTCGGTATCGCTTTCCCAATCGCGGCCGGCGGTATGCGCATAAACGGCGGCGGGCGTCGCATGCGTCACGCGCGTGGTGGTGACGGCGCCGGTGGCCATGCCCGCGATCTCGGCAAGTTCGGCGATGGTCGTCACCGGGTTCTTCATTCCGGCAGCGCAATCGTTCTCGCCAACAGCCGATGTCACGTTGATCGTGCCGTTGCGCGACTTCACGCCCGAAGTCATCGCCGAAGCAGACGGCGCGGAATCGGTCACCTGCGAGTCATGCGAGTATGTGCGTGAAAACGCAGAGTAGGGCAGGGACTCAAAGACAAGCTTGTTCGTCACGCCGTCGCGCTTGGCTTTTTGGCCCTGATAGATGCGCGACGCCGTGACGGTGGTGATGCCCATGCCGTCGCCGACAAACAGGATGAT
>JANOFD010000396.1:0-1809 GCA_031413455.1 Rhodobiaceae bacterium | reverse complement strand
GCCGTGGTCGTTGACCAAGCGCATCTGTGTCGAGCCGATGCGTCCACCCAGGCGTGTGACTTGCTTAACCGATTGAAATATAAAGAGAGTTTTTGTTCATATGTATATCTGCATGCGTTTGCATATACACACACCCCCATCGCCTGCAGCCCACTTTCGCCAAAGGGCTTCGGCGGAGCAGACACCAGACATTTTGCCTTCCTCTGCTTGCGGGGGAAGTACATGCGCCCCCCGAAGCCCGCAGGGCGAAGGGGGGGGCCTTTGCCGCCTACACCGATGCCTGTCCACAGGCATCAAGCCCACCCCCAGCGCAACCTCTGGTCGTCCTTGCCTTAAATCAGCCCGCCCAAGCTTTCCATCCTTTGACGTGGAACCCTGCAGCGATTATGAGTCCGCCCGGTTCCACAAGTCTCCCAACCAAGGATTTTCACATGAGCGCCGAAATCACAGAAATCGCCGAAGGAATGAGCAAGGCCATCGGAGGCAACTCTGGCCTCAACGCCACCCTGAAATTCGACTTTGAAGGCCAGGGCAACATCTACATCGACGGCAAGGCCACACCCAACACCGTCACGACCGAAAACAAACCGGCCGACTGCACGATCACCGTGTCCCTCGACAACTTCAAAAAGATGGTCGCAAGGGAACTCGACGGCACGACCGCCTTCATGCAAGGCAAGCTCAAGGTCGCCGGCGACATGAGCCTGGCGATGAAATTGGGCCCCATCCTGGCCAAAGCCGCGGGCTGAATTTATCATGGCCCCAGAAGGGTCACACCCAGGGCCAGTTCCAGATCTGGTAACGGTGCCGGGCTTTCCGGCACCGCCCGGCGCCACCGTCGAGTGGCTCACATTAGCCGACGGCGTCAAGCTGCGCACGGCGCGCTGGATGCTGCCCGATGCCGAAGCCCATGGCACCGTGTTGCTGGTTCAGGGCCGCACCGAGTTCATCGAAAAATACTACGAAGTCGTGGGCGAACTTCTGGCCCGCGGCCTGTCCGTCGTCACCTTTGATTGGCGCGGGCAGGGGCTGTCGTCCCGGCAATTGCCGGACGGCAAAAAAGGTCACGTCGCAGATTTTTCGGAATTTGACGCCGACATCGCCTGCGTCGTAAAGCGCGTACTGCAGCCGCACGGCACCAAGCCCTATTACGCACTCGCGCATTCGATGGGCGGCAATATCCTGCTGCGCTACTTGCGGGACTTTCCCCATGAGTTCGAACGCGCCGTCCTCACGGCACCGATGCTGGCGGTCAAGACCGCGCCCTATCCGCAGTGGCTGGCAAAATCGCTGGCGACGACGTTGCGCTTTGCCGGAGGCCGCGAAGCCTATGTCATAGGCGGCGCAGCTCAGGACCCATTGGCCCAAGTCTTTGAAACCAACGGTGTCACCAGCGACAAGGATCGCTTCGACCGCATGATGGCGTTCCTGAATGCCGATGTGAGGCTGGCCTTGGGCGCGCCCACCTACGGCTGGCTCGAGGCGGCGTTCCGCTCCATGCATTTGGTCGCCAGCGAAGACTTCGCCCAAGGCATCGAAACGCCCGTCCTGCTCATCGGCGCGGCGCAAGATCAGTTGGTGATCCCGGGCGCCGATTTCACTCTGGTGCGTCGCATCAAGCGCGGCATGTACGTCATGCTCAAGGCCGAGCACGAAATCATGATGGAGTCGGGCTGCGCGATCAGCGCTGAGGCGGCGTACTGTCGCGCTCATGCGTGCATACGATCAGATCTACATCAACGGCAAGTGGGTGCCCTCCAACGGCAGCGGAACGCTGAGCGTCCACGATTCAGCGACCGAAGAGGTCAT
>JANOFD010000395.1:0-1321 GCA_031413455.1 Rhodobiaceae bacterium | reverse complement strand
ACAGGACAAACAGGACAGTGTTCTGAGACAGTGTCCTGTGTCCTGTTCGCCCTGTTCGCGAGGGCTCAACTCCGCCATTTTTCCGTCGGAATAGGACAAGCCATAATGCCCACTTGCTGTGAAGCGCTAAATACCTATAGTCCGCGCCTTCTTGAAACCGGCTGCGGCCGCGTTGCGCGGGGTCCTTTGGGGCGCCTGGGGGTAGATCACCCGACAGCAGCGCTGGACCATCGCTCGCCGCACTGCCATGGGGGCCGTGCGAGGGCGCCGTAGCTAAACGGAGGCTCCCATGCCGTTCTACGAGCATGTTTTTATCGCGCGCCAGGATGCGGCGCAGGCGCAGGTCGACGAATTGACCGAGCAAATGAAAGGCATCATCGAGCAGGGCGGCGGCAAAGTCGTCAAGCTCGAAGCCTGGGGCCTTCGCTCCCTGGCCTACAAAATCAAAAAAAACCGCAAGGGCCATTACGTCCATTTCGCCATCGACGGCCCCTGGGCCCCGGTTGCCGAAATGGAACGCCAGCTCAAGCTCAACGAAGACGTCATCCGGATTTTAACTATCCGTGTTGACGCCCTCGACGAAAACCCCTCGGCTGGAATGCAGGCCAAGCAAGCCAAAGAACGCCGCGACGCAAAGTGGGGCCGTCGCGAAGACGAGCCCGGATTTGAGCCGGCGGCAGCAGAAGAAGGAGCAGCAGTCCCATGAGCTTTGGCGATCAAAATGACCGCGGCGGATTCGGCGGTGGTGGTGGTGGTGGCGGCGGAGCCGGCGGCGCCGGTGGACGGCGTCCATTTTTCCGGCGGCGCAAAACCTGCCCGTTCTCCGGCGATAACGCGCCCAAGATCGACTACATGGACGCGAAACTTCTCTCGCGCTTCATCTCAGAGCGCGGCAAGATTGTACCGTCGCGCATCACGGCCGTTTCGGCCAAGAAGCAACGCGAACTCGCTGCGGCGATCAAGCGTGCCCGCTTCCTGGCCTTGCTGCCCTACGTCGTTTCGTAAGCAGGAGATATTGACATGCAAGTGATCCTGCTCGAACGGGTCGAAAAACTTGGCCAGATGGGCGAAGTTGTCAAAGTGAAGGACGGGTTCGCCCGCAACTTCCTGTTGCCGCTTAAAAAAGCATTGCGCGCCACCAAGGGCAACATTGCCCACTTCGAAGGCCAGAAGGTTCTGCTTGAAGCACGCAACCTGACCCTGAAAACCGAAGCCGAAGGCGTCGCCAGGAAACTGGACAAGCAAACCTTCGTCATTCTGCGGCAAGCCGGTGACACCGGTATGCTCTATGGCTCGGTTTCAACGCGCGACATCTCCGATG
>JANOFD010000394.1:0-5367 GCA_031413455.1 Rhodobiaceae bacterium | reverse complement strand
GTTGGCCGCTTCCTGGAGCACGCCCGTGTCGTCTGCTTTGGCAACGGCAATGGCTTGCCTCATGCGAGCGCGAAAGTGTACATCTCCTCCGCCGATTGGATGCCCCGCAACCTCGACCGCCGCGTCGAAGTCCTGGTCCCCATAGAGAACGCAACCGTGCACGAGCAAGTGATGGGCCAGATCATGAATGCCAATCTGCGTGACGTCGCGCAAAGCTGGTCGCTGCACGGCGATGGCTCTTACACTCGCGCAACCGGTTATGCCGCCAACGACGCCTTCAATGCCCACGATTATTTCATGACCAATCCCAGCCTCTCTGGCCGCGGCGGAAAAAAAGCGCCGAAAGTATCCGGCAAAGGCGCGCCACGCAGCCGCACCAAGGGGCAATAGCGTCGATGACGGGCGCACCAATCGGGGTGGTCGATATTGGCTCGAACTCTGTTCGCCTTGTCATCTATGATCGCTTGTCACGCAGCCCCGTCGCCGTGTTCAATGAAAAAGTCCTGTGTGCGATCGGCCGCAACATCGTCAAGACTGGAAATCTCGACGAGGCCGGCAGCGACGCCGCCATCGCGGCCCTGGCCCGCTATCGCTCTATCGCCAAGGCTGTTGGCGTCACGCGCATTGAAGCGGTTGCAACTGCCGCCGTCCGTGACGCAAAAAATGGCAACGAATTCGTCGCCCGCGCGCGCGACGCCATCGGAACGCAAGTTCGCGTTTTAACCGGCGAAGAAGAGGCGCGCTTTGCCGCTGAAGGCGCACTGGCCGCCATCCCCGACGCCGACGGCGTAGTCGGCGATCTCGGCGGCGGCAGCCTTGAACTGGCGTATGTCTCGGCTGGCGCCTATTCGCACGGTATCACTTTGCCGTTTGGCCCCCTGCGCTTGATGGACTTGTCCGACGGCAAGATTGATCGCGCCCGCACCATCGTCGATGACGAGCTTGCAAAAGTTTCCGGCCTCGAGAAGCTGCGCGGAAAGGCGCTCTACGCCGTGGGCGGTGTGTGGCGCAACATCGCGCGTATGCATATGGACAACATTCAGCACCCCATCCGCGTGCTGCACCACTATGAAATTCCGCGTGAGCGCGCCATCGATTTCACCAACCTCATCTCTGCCCAGTCACGCAAATCGCTGGAGTCGATCACTGGCGTCACCCGCAAGCGCGCCGAAACCATCCCCTTCGGGGCCGTGGTGATGGAGCGCCTGCTCAAAGGCGCCAAGCTCGACCGCGTTGTCATCTCAGCATTTGGTGTGCGCGAAGGGCTCCTGTTTGCCAAACTTGACGCCGCCGAGCGCGCCAAGGACCCGCTTCTCGCCTCCTGCGAAGACATGGCGGCCCGTCTGGGTCGCGACCCCGCGTTGGGCCGCATTCTTGAGCGCTGGACCGCGCCGCTGTTTCTGGGAGCCGACAGAACTTTCGACCGCCTCCGCCGCGCCGCCTGCAATCTTGCCGACACTGGCTGGCGTGGCCACCCCGATCACCGCGCAGAGCTGGCGTTCAGCGAAGTGCTATACGCGCCCTTTATAGGCGTCGATCATCAAGGACGCGCCCTGCTGGCGTTGACGATGTTTCACCGTTATGGCGGCGACGACGAAAAGATTGTCAAGCGCGTGCAACGCTTTGCCGGCGACGAAGCGGCACAATCCGCAAAAACACTGGGCTTGGCCCTGCGCGCGGCACTGGTCCTCGCAGGCCCCGCCCCTTCGGTTTTGGGCGATACCTCAATCAAGCTGACGCCCAACTCTCTGGTGGTCAGCATTCCCAAGACCCATCAAGCACTCATTGCCGACGCCATTACCAAGCGCTTCGACACGCTGGCAAGCGTCCTCAACCGCACTGTGAAATACGATTTGCGTTAATCCACTATCCCATTTCCGCAATAAACTCTTCCGTGTCTTTCAGCGCCGGTGCACGCCAGCGCATGCTTGGCAGGTAACATAAAAAAATCGTGAAATGCCCGATCCCCGGATAAACGATGGCCCGCGCGCTGGAGCCGGCTTTGGTGAGCGCCTCCGCCAAGTGCTCGCTCGCATGCGATCCGGCGATGCGATCCCGTTTGCCGTGCAACAACAGCATTGGCGGTGCATCGGCGCAAACCAGCTTGATCGGCCGCGCCGATCCCGGAGCCGCTGCGGCCGGCGCAAACACGTCCTTGGTGCCCGTCCATTTCAACGGATCGAGTGTGTAGGGGCCCGCAAGGCCAATCACCCCTTTGATCGCACGGCGCGTGAGCCCATGCGCCGCCAGATAGCCTGGATCGAGCGCCAGCGTCGCAGCGATATGCGCGCCCGCCGAATGACCCATGACGAAGAGACGCGAAGGCTCACCGCCCCATCGTGTCACCTGATCGTGCACAAATTTGAAGGCCAGCGCCGCATCTTCGTTGAAAGCCGGAAACCGGACGTGCGGATAGAGGTGATAGTCGGGAATGGCGACGGCATAGCCGCGCGACGCCATCATGCGCCCGAACAGGCGATAATACCAACGCGCGCCGCTGATCCAGCCGCCACCATAGAAATAGACAATTGTCGCCTTCACGTTTCCATCGCGCGGCAAATAGAGGTCGAGCCTTTGCCGTGGCAGGGGGCCATAAGGAACATGACGGACTGGAAAGCCAGCGTGCCCGCGAAGTGAGGAGTCTGTGTTCATCGGCCCTCATAGAATGACGCCAAGCAGGTCCGTCAACCCAAACCCCGTCATCCTGCACGCAGTGCAGCACCCTTGTGCTGCTCTGCAGATGCGGGAGCCACCCGTGGTGAGACGCTTTCGGAAACTGAACCTCGTTTGGGTTCCGTGTCTGCGAAGCGGCACGAAGGGTGCCGCATCGCGCACCACTTTTTTCTAATTCAGCGGCGTTGAGAAGGTCACCAGCACCGCATGCCCGCCGTCGCGCTCACGGCCATTTGTAGTCTCGCGCTCGCCGCCGCTGAAGTCATAGCGGTATTCGAGCTTGAGCTTGGCATCCGGCCGGTCCAGTTCTTCCCGGACATAGTCCGATACGTCGATGCTCAACTGAACCTGTTTGGTCTTGGCGCGCGCCGCCAAATTGTCGTCGACGATTTGCGACTGCGCGTCGGCGGCCCCAAACCGCAGTTCAACTTTCGGCCCGTGTTCGGGTTCATAGCCGACCGACACATGCGGTGCATACTCGCTGCCGGAAGTCTTGACGCCCATCACCTCGTCGTTGGTCTCGATCAGCGACAGCCCCGCGCCGAATTTCCAGTTGCCACGCCGCACGCTGTGCGAGATATCAACATAGCGGTCGCGCGACCGTGACAGCGCGACGCCGTCTTCGACGCCGGGCGTGATCAGGTCGGTGCTGACGCGCCGCTCCCAAAAGCTTGCGGTTGTCTCGCCCAGCGATGTGTCCCACGTCATGGACAGGTTCGCCGTGCTGACTTTGTCGCGCGGGCCAGTTGTAAACTCCGAGCGCATGACATCACCGCGCTCAAATCCACCATTGACCGACGTCGGCAGGAACGGACGAATGGGGTCGATGGCTTCAGCGATCACGGTGGGCAGCACGTCGGCGACGATAATGTCGGCGTTGATCCCGGAAAAGTTCGTCCGCTTCAGCCACTGCCCGCCATTGATCAGATTAAATTCCGCACCTTGTTTGCGGTACAATTTTAATTCGGACGAAGCGAAGCCCAGAACCACATGCTCGCGCTTCTGACCCTCGTTGCGTGATTCAAAATCCTGAAAGCCGACGGATAGATTGGCGCGGCCAAATTCAAGCCTGGAATTCACGTGCGACCATGACCCTGGCAAGACAAGGTGTCCGCTGGGCAGTTCCCGGTACGCCGTCGCAAAAGAGTCTGAAACCTGCCCGAACTCGCCGTCAACCATGAGGCGCAGATTTTCAGAGTCAATCAGCTTGGCGGTAAAGCTGTGCCGACGCGAAATGTCTTGTGCCCGGATGTCGCGCGGTTGGGAACGCAGCTGCGGATCCCGGAAATCGCGGTCGTCGCGTTGATCAGTGGTTTCAATAAAGTCAGAGCTGAGTTTGAGGCGGCCCTCCATGAGGCTGGCTTCAAGACTTGTACTCTGCGCCGCAATTGAGCCGGAATTGAAATTCAGCCCTTGGGCAAATCTCGCGATCCTTGCATTGACCGACGGTTGCAGCTCCACCGGGCCGCTCTGCACTTTGAATGAAAGCGGTGATGTAAAATCTTCGCCCGCGGCGTCGTTCATGCCGCTCAAATTCAGACGAGGCCACGGCGTCAGGTTCCAAAGCGCCGTTTCACTGTCCAGTCTAAGGAAAAGACTCAAATCGTGTGGCGTGCGCGCTTCGGCGCGCCACAGCGTGATCGTTTGCTTGGGTAAGGTTAGCGAGTGCAGGCCGTTGTCGGCCAGAACTGTAGGAATGAGCCAGAAGGGTTGAATCGGTTCTGCGCCAGCAGGAGCACTCAATCCGGCCAGCGACGCGCCAGCCAAAAGCCAGTAGCGATACTGGCGACTGGCGTCAAACGCACGCCAAAATCTTTTACTCATGGCCGCCCTCCCTAGGCGATGGCCACGCAAGCCCCGGACTCCAGATCTCATCTCATGTCAGAGAATCACGCAGCACTTATTCCGTACACATCGTAATCTCACTTTTGAATTTGCATAGAGGGAATCTGAATTTCAGTTAAGACCTGTGGCACACAAGTCGTAAGTGCGATCACGCAACTGTTTCGAGTTACTTCAAGCAGCGTTCACACAAATTAATTTGCGATGTCCAGCGTCCTTCGCTAACGCAGCGATCAGTTGCACTCCGCCCCCGGTTCACGTCAGACGTCCAAACGCATGTTGGGTCAACGTCGAAGGGCGTACTTTGTAACGCTGCAATTTTTAAGTCAGCGCGCGAGGACGGTGTTATGTTCACAATCCCTGGCCGCTTAACGATGCGGGGTACAAAGAGTGTCGTTGCGCACCGTCGTGTGCCAGTATAGAAATAGAGAGTCCAATGGTTGACAAAACTATGCTGCGAGGCGGAATTTTGCCCCCTGGCAGTCGTTGTAAGACGGCCAGCCCGGATCACGTGCCTGATTTTACCTTAATGACGACGCAAATTGGTGAAGCGTGACATGACGGATCACTACTTGGGCCTCTGCGAAAGCCTTTCGCGTATCGGGACTGCCTCTTCATCCACGGCAGTATGGTCGATTGTGCGGGGGTTCATTTCCCGCCTTGGTTACTCGTATTTTATCGGTGCCGACGCCGCCAAGGTTGTTGGTGGCGTTCGCGAGGCTACATTCTGCGGCGATGCCCCGGCTGACTTTGTGGCGTTGCTCGACCGTTCAATCGTCATGGAACGTCACCCATTCGTGTTGAGCGCATTGAAATCGTCGATCCCCATCACTGTTTCCGAATTGCGGCGCG
>JANOFD010000393.1:0-1712 GCA_031413455.1 Rhodobiaceae bacterium | reverse complement strand
GGTTGGTACGCATGCAGGCGTCACCGACGGCGAAGAAATTTAACACCACAGGCTCACCGGCTTTTACGAAATGGCGCAAGACGTTGTGGAGATTTCACATACCGAAAACTTTCGTCACGGGTTCGGCGCGCTTGGGATCGATCCAGCGTCCGGCGCCGGGTATCCTGGCGCAGATCGCGTCGAATGTTTTGGGATCGACAGCGGCTGTTCGCAGTTTCGCCTCTATCTCAGGAACGGCGAGCGTGATCGAGAAGTGGCGATTGTCGGCGGCAAAAACACCGAACTTGATGTAGCCCAGATCACCGGCGCCCGGGATAGCATCGCGCGGGGGTTCGTCTTGACCTTCACGCAGACGGTAGTGGCGAGTGAAATAGAGAATTCCTGCTGGGCTTTTTTCCTCCTCGATAGCCACACCACGTTCGCGCAGCCAATCGACCATGAGCGTGTTGCGGCCGGTCGCATCGATCACGATGGTGGCGCTCAAGGTTTCGTCCGGTTTCCCGTCCCGCTCGATCACCACACCTGTGACAGCGGTTTTACCGTTTGTTCTGGTGATCGTCAGTTTGCGCACGCGGGCGCTGGTAGTGAAGCGCACGCCGGGCAGGGATTCAACATAGGTGCGCATGACGTGTTCGAGCGTCGTGCGGCGGGAAAACAGAAACGCCAGGTCGACGTCGTCTTTGTCTTTGCCTGTGTTGTAAGCTGACCGCAGCAAAGGGGGCAGGCTTTCTGCGAAGCCGATCTCGCGCGCGCCGGCCTCACGCAGCATGACGTGCAAACGCGGATGCTCTTTGCGAATCAACGCAACCAGGCAACCCAGGAACACGTGACTATGGCGAAGCTGGGTGACGCCCTTGCGCTCCCAGGTCTCGAAAGCGGTTTCGACGTTGGCAGGCGGGGGAGGGTCGCGGTCAATGATGGTAATGTGACGCCCCTCACGTGCCAGTGCCATTGCGGTCCCCAAGCCCGCAATTCCGGCGCCGACGATGGCGAATTCTTCTTCCATAGAACGATTTACCCCATTGCCTTGCGGCTGATTTAGCGCAGATGTAGCGCAAAGCAGCAAGAAGTCGAGAGACCACTGTGCGTGATCTAAAAGTTTGTTACGGGGTGCGTCGTTGTGTTCTTGCCTTGAGGCACATCAAGGGAACTTCATGCGGCTGATTTTGAGTATTGTATTTTTGGTTATGACCCAGGCTGCGGTCGCGCACGCGGAAGCGGCGGTGCAGTACGCGCTGGCGCCGGTGATGAATGCCAAGGGGTTGGTGGGGCTGAACGTCGAGATGCGATTCGACGGAGAAGATGATGGCGACACCGTTCTGCTGCTGCCGAATGAGTGGGGTGGAAAGACCAAGCTCTATGAAGGCATTCGCGATCTGAAAATAGCGGGTGGCGATGTTGTACCGTCCGGGGATCTTGCCAAGCGCATTATCCGGCACCGGGCGCGCGCGAAACTCTTTGTCAGCTACCGGGTGGTGCAGTACTGGCCGGGCGAGGCGACGGCAGAGGGTGAAAACGAATACCGGCCAATTGTTCAGCCCGGGTATTTTCACGTCCTTGGCAATGCGGTGTTCATTACGCCTGAGCGCGAAGACGATACTCCGGCGTCGTTCGAGGTGAGATCCCTTCCTGCGGGCTGGTCGTTTGCGTCGGACCTTGAGCATGGAGCGATGGGTCGACCGCGGGTATTGCGCGACATGGTCGAGAGCGTT
>JANOFD010000392.1:0-4241 GCA_031413455.1 Rhodobiaceae bacterium | reverse complement strand
ACATCGAACGCGCACAAATGCTGGTAGAAAGCGCATCGCGCACCGCGCTACAGCGGTTTTTAGGCGCCTGGCGAAGTCGTCGAGCTGTTCACCAAGCTCAATCGATTCTCCAGCAAGGATGGGCGAGTGTTACGAATAGTTTTGGATCGCGTGGCGTCCGCCCTGTTGGAGCACGACATCGTTGACAAGGCTATTGACACGGGAATCGCGCTCGAAGCGCTTCTGCTTCATGACACGAGTCCCGAGCGGAGTGAACTGAAGTTTCGCATCGCAATTCGAGGAGCGGCATACTTGGGTGGTTCACGAGTAAATCGACTCGGAACATTCAGGCTATTGAAGTCTGCCTACGACCATCGGTCAAGGGCCGTCCATGTGGGCGAATTGGCGAAAGATCTTGACCGCTCTCAAGCCGACTTAAAGGCAGCTCAAAACGTTGTTACAGAGATTTGCCGCCGGGTCATACTGTCGTCACGCTTCCCAAATTGGGATGAGGACTTCGTCATTGGGGAATCTGCTAGTTCGAAACAGGGGACGGGTTGGAAACCCTTCGTGCCGCGCTTTGGCTACCAGCGTAGTTCAAAAGGGCATCCGCCATGAAACTCTACAACGAAGCCGACCCGGCGCCCAACCCGCGCCGCGTTCGCATCTTCATGAAAGAGAAGGGCATCAACATCGAGTTGGTGCCAACCCCGCTCGCCCAACGCGCCCACAAATCGCCCGAGCATCTGGCGCGCAATCCGCTCGGCCAAGTGCCGGTGCTCGAGCTCGACGACGGCACTAATCTCTCGGAAAGCGTTTCAATCTGCCGCTATCTCGAAGAGCTGCACCCCGAACCCAACCTCTTCGGCCGCAACACGCTTGAGCGCGCCACCATCGACATGTGGATCCGCCGCATCGAATTCCGCCTGATGATGCCGGTCGGACAAATCTGGGTCCACACCCATCCCTTCACCACGAAGGTCGCAACCGCAATCTTCGGTCAGCAATTCAACGCGTTCGGTGAAGCCAATCGCAAGATCGCAGCCGGCGCCTGCTCACTCTTCGATGGCGAATTAAAGGACAGAGAATTCTTCGCAGGCCCCCGCTACACCATGGCCGACATTGTCGCCCAAACAACCATCGACTTCGCCAAATTCATCGGCGTCAGTATTCCGGAAGACTGCAAGCGTCTGAACGACTGGTACGCCCGTGTCGGCAAACGGCCCAGCGCAACCTAACGCCCCAGCTCAATCGTCATCTGCACGCAGCCTTCTTCGCTCATGCCGTGGCGCCGTGCGTCTTTGATGATTTGTTCGAAACCCTGCTTCAATGCCGCGTCATCTCCCGCTTTTGCAAGACGCGCGCGGCCGGTCGCCTCGATTTCATCGACATTGCACATCGAACTCACGCGTCTGCACGCATAGTCATAGGTCAGCCCGCGCCTTTCGATAATCGGCAGCAGCAGCGCCCCGGGCGACAGCGTGTCGTTGTGCACCATGCCAGCGCGCCGGTCGATCTCCTTGCACCAGCGGTCGTATGCATGGGCGACGCGTTGATCGGCAATCCCCTCGTCGTACCAGACTTCCAGGATTTCAATGGAATGCCGCGCCACGCGCATGGCTTCTTTAAGCGCCACCGACCAATCGCCAATATGGTGGGGCGTGAAGGAAAACACCACCACGTCAAATTCGCCATCCTGAAAGGGAAGCGCCTCGGCCTTTCCCACGACAACCTCAAAGCCCTCCGCACGCAGCGTTTCGACGTCATCTGCGTTCGGATCAATTCCGGCAAGCCTGTCGATCCCGCCCTTCAGCGACCGCAGAAAGGTGCCGCTGCCGCTTCCCACTTCCAGCAGCGAGCGCGGCCGGCCAGCCAGAACCCGGGCGCGAAATTCGTCACGGTAGATATCTTCAACGCCCGCCATCACCAAAATCCTTGAGCTGCCACTTGTTCGAAACATCAGGAACGTGGTCTGTAGAGAGCATGAGCAACATCGGCAACCCAAATATTTCACTCAAGCCCGCATCAATTCTCCTACGCCGCACTAACCTCAAAGATCGACCTCTAACCCCGGGAGCGCGGTCGCACGCGACAACCGCTGCGCGTCTGTGTAATATTCGCCGGACCAAGCCACTGGAAATACGGAGAACCCCCATGACCGCGCCCTACACGGAGGTCGCATGCTCGTGACGCAAAAGGCATGCATCGCAGCATTGACTCTCGCCCTCGCGGCCGCCGCCCCCGCGCTAGCGACGACCTACGGTACGCTGGCGCCGGGCGCTGTGAGCGCGTCCGAGCAGTCGGGCGTGCGCGCTGAAATTTGTCGCGATCACTTGGTCGATCCCGCGCAAGCCAAGATGAGACTGCCTGCGAGTTATCGCCTTTTCCGCGCCAGCGAACTTTCAAAGGACGATCCCGGACTTGCAGCGCTGATCGCGAAGGTGCCGAACTACGGCAATCATTTCGTGGGCAGCCTTTGCTTCATGCTTGTCGAGAATTTTGATGTCGATGGCGTTCGCGTGATCCCGCAAGGCAAGGCATCGCCAATGGCATTCTGGTGGGCACACGCCGAGCGCACCGGAGCGGCGGACCCGCGCATGCAAGGCAAGTCGGAGTGGCTGCAACTGGCAAGCTGGTACGCCGATAAGGACGTAGACCGAGTAACGATCACGAAATCCGACCCTATGGCCGAATTCGTGCCCATCGAGGTCGAGGAAACGAAGTCCGGCACCTGGCGCGTGCGGCTGAAGCATGCCGCCGAAACCGTAGAAGCAACAATCTCGGTCACCGGGGAACCTCAGAAGCGCAAGGCACCGCAGCCCGGCTTCATGACTGTTCCGTCCACCGGCGAGAGCGCGCGTTACTTCACCGTTTTCACGTACTTTGGTCATCACCATCAAGCCGCCGATGGAACCTGGACCGCGGCAGGCGGCGGCGTTTTTACGAGCGCTTTCGGCGTCCCGAACGAGGCGGCTGCCTTCGGCACATTCTTCCAAAGTCGTTGGCAAGCCCGCGCCGCGCTCTATGATTTCAACCACTGAACCAGAGAGGAACGCCCTATGACTGCGACGGCCAAAGCCCCGCCGCCCTTCAAGCCTCTGCCGCAGCTGCCGCCGAAGATCTATTCCCAGCGCCGCGCCGACGGCAGCTACATCATCCGCTCGCTCTACGACCTCGTGCCACAGCACCGTTCGATCGCGCATTTGTTCGAGGAGCGCGCGTACCAGCACCCAACCCGCAACCTCCTTGCCCAGCGCACGCCCGCCGGCCCCTGGCGCTTCATCACCTACGGCGAGGCAAGCCAGCGCGCGAGCGCGATCGCTCAGGCGCTGCTCGACCGCAACCTCGGCCCCGACACGGCGCTTGTCATCCTCTCCGGCAACTCGATCGAACACGCGGTGATGATGTTGGGCGCGATGAAGGCGCGCGTGCCGGTGGCGCCCGTCTCCGTCGCCTATTCGCTGTTCAGCCAAGACCACGGCAAGCTCCGCCACGTGGCAAGCCTGACCAAACCGAAAATGATCTTCGTCGACAATGGGCCGCTCTACGCCAAGGCGATCAAGGCGCTTGACCTCGCAGGCGTTGAAATCGTCACCGTGATCCCCGCGCCCGATCTCCCCTCGACGTCGTATGATAGCCTGTTGGAGACCAACGCCGGCCCCGCCGTACGCGCCTCGATGGATAAGATCGACCACGCCACCGTCGCCAAATACCTCTTCACCTCCGGCTCGACCGGCATGCCCAAGGGCGTGATCCAGACCCACGGCATGATGTGCGCCGTCGTCGCGGGCGGCGAGTCGCTGCGTGCCGAACCACCGGACCCCAATGAAATTCCCGAGAGCCTCGAGTGGATGCCATGGAGCCATATTTCCGCCGGTAATATCGGCTTCAATGGCAATCTGAATGTTGGCGGTACGGTCTACCTCGACAACGGCAAACCCATCCCGGGCATGTTCGAAGAGACGATGCGAAACTTGCGCGAAATCTCGCCGCTCGTCTTCGGTTCGGCACCCATCGCCTTCGCGATGCTCGCAAGCGCCATGGAGCGCGACGACACGCTTCGCGACAAGTTTTTCGCCAAGCTGCGCTACATGGGCTACGGCGGCGCAACGCTCTCCGATGATCTCTACGACCGTATGCAGGCCCTCGCCATCAAATCAACTGGCCAGCGCATTGCCCTCACCACCATGTACGGCGACACCGAAACCCAGGGCATCACCGTCGTGCACTGGATCACCGAACGCGTCGGCCTGATCGGCTTG
>JANOFD010000391.1:0-2850 GCA_031413455.1 Rhodobiaceae bacterium | reverse complement strand
GGCGGCGCGAGCGGCCCGATCCAGACGTTCAAAGTTGGCCATCCCGTAGACGACGGGGTTCTCGTCCAGACCAGCGCGGTGCCGCTCGATGGCCGCGCGCACGGATCGCGGGTGCGACGCCAGCAACATCAGCGCCATGTGGATGTGATCGCGCCCCAACAGGAATTCATTTCGAACCGCCATCCAGGTGGACAGTGGCGCGTTGCTCGCGCGCGGCGGAGGCGCCTTGGGTCCCGTCGTGATCGGTGAAGCACCCATCGCTCGGCGAGCCGCCGCGCCGACGGCGATCCCGGTGGCCGTTGCCGCGCCCGCCAGAAACCCTCGTCGATTCCTTGTCATGTGTGCCTCACGAATGGGCTTCTACGGCTGCCGCCAGCGTTTCGCAACGCCAGGACCCCTTCGGTTATGATGCCCCGCGGAGGTCCGTGAAATGTCTGTCTTGGGGATAGATGTAAGCCACTTTCAGGGTGAGATCGACTGGGACGCGGTCGCGCGCTCCGAGATGAGGTTCGCCTTCGTGAAGGCATCGGAGGGCAACACGATGGTCGATTCCAGGTTCCAGCGGAACTGGACGGCTTGCCAGGACGCGGGCTTGCCATCCTTGTCGATGACATTCCCTTTGCGCACATTGCTCGCGATGACAGAAACCACTGCGTTCTCCTTAGTTGCGCAGGGTGATAGCAGCGTCGCGCTGCTTCGCCAAGATGCCCGTGCGCTGCTAGGCGCGGCATGGTAACCGCTTCGCCCTGGTGGTCGCGGAACCGGCATGGGGACCGGCGGCCATTTTTGCTGGCGCGCAACCGGACGAAGGCCGCCATTCGCCGCTATTTCGAAGGTGATGGATTCACGGAAGTCGAATGTGCCGCATTGCAGATATCTCCCGGTAACGAGACCCATCTGCACGCGTTCTCGACATATGCCGATACCGGCAAGCAGTATTATCTGCACACGTCGCCGGAGTTCGCTTGCAAGAAGTTGCTGGCTGCAGGCGAAACGCGCATCTTCGATTTTGCACGCGTCTTTCGCGATCGCGAAACCGCGCCGGTTAATGTGCCGGAGTTTACGATGCTGGAGTGGTATCGCGCGCATGAAGACTATAGCGCCGTGATCGGCGATTGCGCGCGACTGCTGAACATCGCGATTGAGAATGCGGGCACGTCCGCATTCAGGTATCGCGGGCGAAGCCTTGACGCTGCGATCAAACCGCAACGGATCAGTGTCGCCGATGCCTTCACGCGTTACGCGGGCGTCGATCTTTTGGCGTCGCTGGACGACAGAGCGTCACTGGCCGCACAAGCCGGTGTTGCAAGTCAGGACTCCGACACTTGGTCCGACATTTTCAGCCGGATACTCGTGGAGCGCGTGGAGCCGCATCTGGGGTTTGAAGCCCCCACGATTCTCGATCAATACCCCCGGGTTGAGGCGGCTCTGGCGCGCACGAGCCTGCACGATCCGCGCGTGGCCGAACGCTTTGAGCTTTATGTTCTGGGCGTGGAACTGGCGAACGGTTTTGGTGAGCTCACTGACCCCGTTGAACAA
Organism: Rhodobiaceae bacterium; assembly: GCA_031413455.1. Taxonomy (GTDB): domain Bacteria; phylum Pseudomonadota; class Alphaproteobacteria; order Micropepsales; family Micropepsaceae; genus SZUA-430. Next base: position 1,311 of record JANOFD010000391.1, on the reverse strand, counting down.
CGCAAACGCTTCGAACACGAAATGGATGAGAAGCAGCGCATCTATGGCGAGCGTTACCCGATCGACGAGGACCTGCTCGCGGCGCTTGCCCACATGCCGCAAGCCAGCGGCGTCGCATTGGGATTTGACCGGCTGATCATGCTCGCCACCGGCGCCCCGCATATCGAGGACGTCATGTGGACTCGACCGGTAGGGCGGGCATGAGCGCCCGTACTCTGCGCAGCGTCGATGATCTGGCTGCCGGCGCGCTGATCCCGCGTGATCGCATCGAGGCGATTGGCGGCGTTGCCAAGCGCTATGCTGTGGCCATCACGCCTGCGATGGCGGACCTTATCGACGACGGCGATCCGCGCGACCCTATTGCCCTTCAGTTCATTCCCGATGAACGAGAACTCGACACACGCCCGCAAGAGTCCGGCGACCCCATTGGCGACAATCGCCATTCGCCGGTCGAAGGCATCGTGCATCGCTATCGCAACCGGGTGTTGCTCAAAATTGTCCATGTCTGTCCGGTCTATTGCCGTTTTTGCTTTCGCCGCGAAATGGTGGGACCTGAACGCGAACCCAGCCTTTCACCTGTCGCCATCACGGCTGCCATTGATTACATTGCGGGCCATGATGAAATTTCTGAAGTGATTTTCACTGGCGGCGACCCATTCATCCTCACTGCCCGCCGGGTGAGCGAGCTGACGCAACGCTGCGCTGCCATTCCACATGTGAAAATTCTGCGCTGGCACACGCGCGTACCGGTCGTTGACCCTGCGCGCGTCACGCCGGAGTTCGCTGCGGCCCTGCAAGCCACGCCCAAGGCCACCTTTGTTGCACTCCATGCCAATCATCCACGGGAGTTCACGGTGGCGGCGCGGCAAGCCATCGCCCGCCTTGTTGATGCAGGCATCCCAATGCTGAGCCAGTCTGTGTTGCTCAAGGGGATCAACGACGACGTTGAGACGCTGGTGGCGCTGATGAACTGCTTCGTCGAAAATCGGATCAAACCCTATTACCTGCATCACGCAGATCTGGCGCCGGGCACTTCGCATTTCCGCACCACGATTGCCGATGGCCAGAGATTGATGCGGGAATTGCGTGCCCGCGTTTCGGGCCCTGCCCTGCCCGCCTATGTGCTCGACATTCCCGGCGGCTACGCCAAAGTCAATCTGGAGTCAGACGCGTTCGAACGCTCGTCCGATGGCGCAATCCGTGTGCGCGACGACGACGGTATTTGGCACGCCTATGCCGCAGAGTGAGCGGCTATTTCGGCAGCACCCGAATATCCACCCGGCGCTTGTCATCGAGAAACGCGTTGGCGAC
>JANOFD010000390.1:0-1326 GCA_031413455.1 Rhodobiaceae bacterium | reverse complement strand
GTTTGACAAGGTGCTTGCGACGGACGGGCAGGTACATTGCCATCGCTTTCGGACGCGATGTCTTGCGCAAGTGCTGTGTTGATCGAGAAGTGATAATGACCGACGGCAAGCTGTGCCTGCAGGACAAAAGCAAAAAACAGTGCAGCGACAAGCGCCTGTCGAACGATGCTTCGACTTGCACGATAGTCAATTGCCGACCTGATAACTCGAATCACTGTGGGTCAACCCGCCCGCACACATCGTGTGGTGCGGAAGGATAGACTGGTTGGCTACGGGTTCGCAATAGATGGTTCATGGCCGAAGGCTTGGCAATTGCGTGCGGCGTCACTAAAACTCCCCTGATGTTGCGTTTGACAGAACTGAGACTGCCGCTGGGCCATTCGGATGAGGATTTGCGCGTGGCGCTCCTCAAGCGGCTGGGCATGGGCGCGGGTGATCGGGTTGAGTATTCGGTTTTTCGCCGGGGCGTCGATGCGCGCAAGCCCAAGGCGATCATTCTGACGTATACGGTGGATGTGTCGTTGCCGGACGAGGCGGGGGCGCTTTCCCGCTTGCAGGGTGACCGTACTGTCTCGCGGGCGCCGGATATGGACTACCAGTTCGTTACACAGTTGGCCAAGCCACCCACGCTGCGGCCGGTGGTGATCGGTGCGGGTCCGTGTGGACTTTTTGCGGCACTGGTTTTGGCGCAGATGGGGTTTCGGCCGCTGATCCTGGAGCGCGGCAAAATCGTGCGTGAACGGACGAAGGATACGTTCGGGTTCTGGCGGCGGCGGGTGCTCAATCCGGAATCGAACGCGCAGTTCGGTGAGGGTGGCGCGGGCACTTTCTCCGACGGCAAACTTTATAGTCAGGTGAAAGACCCGCGTTTTCTCGGACGCAAGGTTTTGACGGAATTCGTGAAGGCCGGGGCGCCGCCGGAGATCCTGTTTGTGTCAAAGCCGCACATCGGCACTTTTCGATTGGTGACGGTGGTCGAGCGCATGCGCGCGACGATTGAGGCCTTGGGTGGAGAGTTTCGTTTTCAACGCCGCGTGGAGCGCATCGCTGTGGCCAAGAGTGCAAGCGGTGAGCGCCGGGTCGAAGGGCTGACACTTTCGGATGGATCGTCGCTGGAGGCCGTGCATGTCGTGCTGGCGGTCGGGCACAGTGCGCGCGATACGTTCGCGATGCTGCACGACGAAGGCGTTTATGTCGAAGCCAAACCGTTCTCGATCGGCTTTCGCATTGAGCATCCGCAGTCATTGATCGACCGGGCGCGTTTTGGGCCAAATGCGGGGAACAAGTTGTTGGGCGCTGCCGACTATAAGGTCGTACATCACTGCG
>JANOFD010000389.1:0-8617 GCA_031413455.1 Rhodobiaceae bacterium | reverse complement strand
CTCCAATTCAGAGGCGGCCTTGGTCGGCCCGAAATGCTTGATGCCTTCCAGCGCAAGCCTATCGGCCAGCCCGCCTGCAATAGGGTTATCCGGTCCGATCACAACAAAATCTACGCCGTTACGGCGCACGAATGAGACAATTCCCGCGAAGTCCATAACATCGATGGCGGCACACTCAGCAATGGACAAGATACCCCCATTCCCGGGCGCGCAATAAAGTTTTGACGTCAAAGGCGAGGCTGCAATTGCCCAGCACAGGGCGTGTTCCCGTCCACCGGACCCAATCACCAGGATTTTCATAGTTCACGACCCAAAAGACCACCTGCGCAACGACACCCAAGCTTGTAACATGCACGCATGGCCAGTGAAACGGATTCGGCGGTTGATGCACAAGCAGCACCGCCCTCGAAAGTAAATATCCCGGAGTTTAGCGTCAGCGAACTCTCCGCCGCATTGAAACGCACCGTCGAGCGTGACTTTGCCTTCGTGCGCATCCGTGGGGAAGTGTCCGGGTTTCGGGGCGCGCATGCCTCGGGACACGCATATTTCGCACTGAAAGAAAACGACACCAAAATCGACGCCGTCTGTTTTCGCAATGTCTTTCAAAAAGTCCGGAGCAAACTGAGCGAAGGCATGGAAGTCATCGCGACCGGCCGGGTAACAACCTTCCCCGGCAAGTCATCCTACCAGATCATCATTGAAAACATAGAACCCGCCGGTCTGGGCGCCCTCATGCAGCTGCTCGAGGAGCGCCGGAAGAAACTGGCCGCCGAAGGTTTGTTCGACGAAGCGCTGAAAAAGCCGCTGCCGTATTTGCCCACAGTCATCGGCGTGGTGACCTCGCCAACCGGCGCCGTCATCAGGGACATCCTCCACCGTCTCTCGGATCGCTTTCCGCGTCACGTTTTGGTATGGCCGGTTTCTGTGCAAGGCGAAAAATCCGCAGCCGAAGTCAGCGCGGCCATCGCCGGCTTCAACGCTCTCGACGTTAAGGGTCCGATCCCACGGCCCGACGTCATCATCGTGGCACGTGGCGGCGGTTCGATTGAAGACCTCTGGCCATTCAACGAAGAGATCGTTGTGCGCGCGGTCTACACCAGTTCGATCCCCGTGATTTCGGCGGTAGGGCATGAAACCGACAACACCCTGATCGACTTCGCATCAGACCGGCGCGCGCCGACGCCCACCGCAGCGGCTGAAATGGCCGTTCCAGTTCGAAGCGAATTGCGCCGCCAGGTGGGAGATTTAACGCACCGCGTTGAAGGTGGGCTACTAAGATTGCTCACGCATGCGCGCCAGAGATTGACTGATGTCGCGCGCGCACTTCCGCGCCGCGAACGTCTTCTGGAAGTGCCGCGCCAGAGGTTTGATCATGCAGCCTCAAATCTGGCGGGTGCCCTGACCTTACTCGTTCACAGACAGCGCACCCGTTTGGAACGCGCCGGCGCCGGACTGACAAAGGGTCCGCTGCTTCAAAACACGCAGCGGCGCCGTGAGCGGTTAATCGATCTGGAACATCGTATGCAACTTGCCGTCAAGCGCCGGACAAGAGACGTCGAACAGCGCTTGAACGCCAGTACGAAACTGCTTGAAACGCTTAGCCACAAGGCCACGCTGGAACGCGGCTTTGCCATCGTAACCGGACCGGGTCAGCATCTCATCAGACATCGAAATGCCGTTTCGCCGGGCGACGAATTGCAAATATCCTTTGTCGATGGCGCGCTCACCGTGATCGCCGCCGGGACGCCGTCCAAGCCACGGACAAAATCCAGGCAATCTGGTCAAGGTGACCTCTTCTAACGCAGCCCACGGACTGATAAGATGAAAGCCAAATCGAAAGGTATTGTTTGATGAACATCATGGAGCGCGGCATGCGCGGACCGGCCGTGCTGAAATACCTGGACGGCGAATACAAAGTGATCGCGCCCGGAGGGTTTGTGATTTGTGCCGTGACTGGCGCGCAAATTCCGCTGGAAGATTTGCGCTACTGGAGCATCGACCTGCAAGAAGCGTATGCCAGCGCCGAAGTCGCCAATAACCGCTACGCGCAAACGCTGAAAGGGTAGGGCGTGCTCAATCGCCGACGAGTTTTAGCCACAGGCATAAGTGTCGTAGTGCTCGCTCCATTCGCCCCGCCCGTGCTCGCCATCACGGACCTTCGCGGCCAGCTGGTTCAAGGCGCGCTCCTGCGCGGCCGCACGCAACCAGATGCCCGCGTTTGGATTGATGATCGCCAACTCAATCTCACAACAAATGGAGACTTCGTCTTCGGTTTTGGCTACGACCGCGCCGAGCCTGCAACGCTGAAAATTCAGCGCGCGGGTGAAGCAGCAGAAGAACAGAAAATTACACTCGCCAAGCGGGATTACAAAATTCAGCGCATCAGTGGTTTGCCGGACAAGTTCGTAGACCCACCCGCATCTGTGCTCGCCCGCATAGTGCGAGAAAACAAATTGATCGGCGCCGCGCGGGCACACGACACGGACGAAGCCTGGTTCGCCGGTGAATTTGATTGGCCTGTGAAAGGTCCAATGACCGGTGTCTATGGAAGCCAACGGATCCTGAACGGCGTTCCAAAGCGCCCGCACTTTGGTGTGGACATTGCGGCCGGCGAAGGCACGCCCATCCGCGCGCCTGTCGGCTCAATTGTAGCGATGGCAGAGCCAGACCTCTACTTCACCGGCGGCACCGTTATCCTCGATCATGGGCGCGGCGTTTCCTCCAGCTATTTGCACATGTCCAGGCTCGATGTGAAAGTAGGAGATCGCGTCGCCAAAGGCGATGTGATCGGAGCAATCGGCAAGACGGGCCGGGCGACCGGCCCCCATCTCTGCTGGCGCCTCAATTGGTTTCAGGAGCGCTTGGATCCAGCCCTTGTGGTCCCACACGTTTAGCCCTTTGGCCAGCGGCTATGTAGCCAAAGCCAATTTTGCGGGTTCTCCCGAATACGCGCTTCCAGAAATTGATTGAGTTTGAGTGCCAGCTCGAACGTATCTTTTTCTCTGTCCCCGGTATTCGGCATCGCAAGTTCCGGATAGGCCGTCACCCGGAAATGCTGATCGGGCAGCCGCTCACACCACGCCGGCACAATCGGCGCCCGATGCCGCAAACTCAAGCTTGGCGCTCCGGTTGCAGTCATCGCGGGCCGTCCGAAAAACGGCACCGACAGGCCATCATTCATTTTCTGATCGACAAGCATGGCCAGAAACGCGCCGTCCTTGAGTGTTCGCACAATGGCGCGTGCCCCGTCTCCACCTTTGGCCGCAAGTGTTGGCAGCCCGATGCGACGTTGCTTGGCAATCCATCTATCGACAAAGGGGTTGTTGGGCGGGCGATAAACCAACGTTCCCTTGAGGCCTTTGTCGCGAATACACGCGGCCATCAATTCCCAATTGCCGCAATGGCCGGAAACAAACAAACCGCCTCTGCCCTGGGCGATGGCCGTTTCAGCATGCTCCATGCCTCTGATTTCAATGCGCGCCCCCGGCCCCGTTGCGCGAAACTTGTCGAGATGCGCGTACTCGGCAAACGTGCGGCCCAGATTATCCCACATCTGCAAAATGGCACTCTCGCGTTCGGACTCGGCCATACCGGGCAGGGACCGCGCCATGTTGCGGCGCGCCCGTCGTGTCACCGGAAGCCTTGGGCCGATGCTTCGCGCAAGCCAGCCTCCGAAATCCGAGGCGAGCCTGAGTCCCAAGAGGCGAAAGAGTCCCATCGCCCCCAGAAAGGGCACATACTCAAGCAGGTACACCGCCATCATCGCGGTTCCCGTTGCGCGCTTGTAGGATCTTAACGCCCTGCCGGGTCGAGGAGTGGAAATTTCTTCAGACATTGCTCGATAAACGTTTCTATTAGACCGGTCGAACTGGCATCAAATTGCGCCGAAACCTTTAACACATCGACTTGAGCGCGTGCCGACGGCGCAAGTCGAAGCCAATCCTTCTCCGTAGTAAGCAATTTGGCATCATACCGCTTTGCGATTTCAAAGAGTTCACTCAGATCGTCGTCCGAGTAAGCATGGTGGTCGGGATACTCCCGCTCAACTCTCACCGACGCGCCGCAACCGGCAGCGGTCTCGAAAAATTTCTTCGGATCTCCAATGCCGGCAAACGCTACGACAGATTGCCCCTTCAGGCGCGTGTCTTCGCCGCGCAACGGCATGAGGTGTGCGTTGAGCTGTGGTTTGCTTTGCGGAACTTTCGCGTTGCCTTCGCCCATGACGATGATGGCATCAGCACGCGCCATCCCGTCCTCGACGCGTTCTCGCAACGGGCCGGCCGGGATCAGGCAGCCATTGCCAAAGCCCCTCACGGCATCGACAACGACGAACGACAGGTCTTTGGTCAGCGATGGATTTTGAAAACCGTCATCCATGACGATGACCTGCGCACCGCGCGAAATGGCCAACCGCGCACCGGCGGGCCTGTCGGGTGATACGACCGTCATGGCATGTTGCGCCAGCAAGAGCGGCTCATCGCCGACGTCTGCCGCAACATCCTGGGTCGCATCGACGATCATGGCTCCTGGCACATTCGCGCCGAACCCGCGCGACAGAAAGGCAACGCGCAATCCTCGCGCTTTCAAGAGTTCGCCGATGGCAATGGCAAGCGGGGTTTTGCCGGTGCCACCCGCCGTCAAATTGCCCACGCAGACAACAGGCACCGCACAGCGGAATGGCGTTGCGAACCAGACTCGCAAATACCCGCCCAATCCATACAACCACCCAATAGGCCGCAAGACGAATGCAACTGATTCGTTTGGATTGGCGTACCAGAAATCAGGGGCCCGCAGACGCATGCAAATTCCTCAAATAGGGGGCGAGAAGTTCGAAGGTCCTCACGAGCGGCACTTTCGTTCCGGCAGCTTTCGCAGCCGCGAGACCGCGCTTCTGAAGTTCCAAACCATCGGTGAGCAATTGTCCGGCACGCTGTGTCAATTGATCGTTCGATGCAAGAACTTCCGCACCACCCGATGCGGCAAGGACGCGGTAGATATCACGAAAATTGCCAATATGCGGACCACTCAATACTGCGACCCCCAGTCGCGCAGGCTCCAGCGGATTCTGCCCACCGCGTGGAACGAAGCTGCCGCCCATAACTGCCAGTGGGCTCAAGCGATAAAATACGCCAAGCTCTCCAAGCGTGTCCGCGACATAAATCTCAGTGTCGGGGCCGGGAAGTTCTCCTTTGGACCGGCGGGCGACGCAAAACAGCGGCTCGAGACTGGCAGCAATCTGGGGCCCGCGTTGCGGATGCCGCGGAACGATCACTGTCAACAGATGAGGAATATGTGCAGCCAGATCACGATGCGTGAATGCGCCGAGCTGCTCTTCGCCATCATGACTTGAAGCCAGCAACCACACCGGCCTGTTTCTAACCGCCGATTGAAGTTCGGCCAGTGCGTCCGCATCGAAGGGCAGGGGCTCACCGACAAGTTTGAGATTTCCCGGAATCTCAACGTGTCGAGCCCCGAGCGCTTCAAGCTTGGCTGCCACATCGTCGTCTTGCGCCAGACACAAATCAAATGTTCCCAGCAATTCGGCCGCCATAACTTTGGCGCGCCGCCACCGCCGGAACGAGCGATCGGACATTCTCGCATTCAAGAGCACAATGGGGATTTGCCGCAACTTGGTTTCGTGCAGCATGTTGGGCCAAAGCTCGGACTCCACCCACAGGGCCAAACCCGGTTGCCAATAGTCCAGAAAGGCACGCACAGCGCTCGGCGTATCGACGGGAACAAACTGATGAAAAGCGTTGCGCGGCAACCGCTCTCCCATAACGCGGCCGGAAGTGACCGTGCCCGTCGTCAACAACACCGTCGCACTTGGCAACAGACGGCCCAACTCATTGATAATCGGCAGTATTGAAATCGACTCACCGACACTTGCGGCGTGGATCCATACGATGGGACCCTTGGGGCGCACGCGGCCCGGCCGGCCGAACCGCTCCGGAAGCCGGTCCGCGTCTTCCTTGCCTCGCGCCAGGCGCCGCCGCAGAAGGCTTCCGACCAAAGGCTCCGCGAACCCTGTCGTTGCCCGGTACGCCGCAAGAATCTTTGAACCCCCGTTCGAAGCCATCACGCGGGGACCCGCGCGGGCTCGGGTTCAACCGTCTCGACCCCCAGCGCGTTGTCAGCCGCGTCGGTCACGGCCGTGAGACCGGATTCGATGGCAAGCCGCGCCGCTTTGAGCGCCTCGCCATCCGCATCACGCGCGACGAAAATGGGCTCGCCCCAGACAATGACGCCGCGCGTAAAGGGCAGCGGGATAACAAACCGGTCCCATGTCTTCAAAACGACGCGCGAGCGCGCGCTGAAACTGCATGGTATAATGGGGACACCGGACACCCGGGCGACGGTGACTATGCCCTCGCTGGCGCGCATGCGTGGCCCGCCCGGACCGTCAGGTGTAATACCCACATACTCGTTTGCTTTCAGGGCCTTCAACATACCACGTAAGGCCGCAGCACCACCTTTGTCTTTGGCAGAGCCCGGTTTCGCCGCAGAGCCGCGAACCGTTCCGTGACCAAAATATCCGATGGCGCGTGCGATCATCTCGCCGTCGCGATGCATCGAGATCAGCATGTGCATCTTGGCCGTCGTCGGCCACATCGACGGCAGAATCAGCATCCTGCCGTGCCAAAAGGCGATGATAAAGGATTGACCGTCGCGCCAACGCTGCTCGGCAGCGCCGCTGTTTCGAACCTCCCATCGTCCGGTGGCCCACACCAGGCGGATATACTGCGCCGCAATAAAACAGGCCGCAGTTCTTAGCGCCTCCGATCTTACAAATCGCTTCCACAATTGTTTCAGCATGGCGTCATTCGCCAACTGCTGACTGCTGCGGCCGCGTTTCGGCAAACTGCGTACGATAGAGTCTCGCGTACAGGCCTGCACGCGCCAGCAACTCCCCGTGCGTTCCCTGCTCGGCAACGCGGCCCCTGTCGAGCACAACGATCTTGTCGGCGTCCGAAATCGTCGACAACCGGTGGGCGATAATCAGCGTCGTGCGATCTTTCATCAGCCGTGTCAGTGCGGTTTGAACTTCGCGTTCACTCTCACTGTCGAGCGACGACGTCGCCTCGTCGAGCAGAAGTATGGGCGCGTCCTTCAGAATGGCGCGCGCGATCGCAATCCGCTGACGCTGCCCGCCAGAAAGGCGCACACCGGCTTCACCGGCAATGGTATCGTACCCTTGCGGCAGGGACTGAACAAACTCATGCGCCGCCGCCGCGCGTGCCGCCTCTTCGATTTCAGCGCGCGTTGCTCCAGGCCGTCCACAGCCGATATTGTCGGCGATCGTTTCGTCGAACAGAAATGGTTCTTGCGTTACCAAAGCGATAGAATCCCGCAACGTCGCCAGCGAAACGCTGCGGATATCCTGTCCATCAATTTCGATTGTGCCTCCTGCAACATCGTAGAAGCGCAGGATCAGATTGAGGATTGTACTCTTGCCCGCGCCAGAGGGCCCGACGAGTGCCACCGTCTTGCCTGCTGGAATATCGAATGTCGCGCCGTCGAGCGCTTGCGCACCCGCATTCTGATATTCGAAGCGCACATTCTTAAACGCAATGTTCGCCCTCGTAGGAACCGGACTGAGCTGAAGCGGCACCGCGCTGTTGTCCGAAACTTCGATCGGCGCATCGAGAATGGCGTACGAGCGTGCCGCCGCGGCCGACCCCTCGCTCAACGCCGTATAGAGGTTCGAGACCGAACGGATCGACTGATACGACAACATCATCGCGGCCGAAAACGACGTAAAGCTGGCGACATCCATGCCCCGGTAAGCAGCGTAAGAGATCACCGCAGCAATGCCGGCTCCGGCCAGCACTTCGGCCGAAGGTGTCGCCGCCGCCCGCGCCCGCGCGCCCTTCATCAAAAAGTTCATCCGCTCGGCCACAATGTGCGTGGCGCGCGCGACCGCGTGATTTTCCATGCGGTACGCCTTGATCACGCGCTTGCCATCCAGCGTCTCCGACAAATGCGTCGCCAGATCGCCGGTCGCATCCATGCCCCTCGCGGCGGCCTTGTTGGTCTTGCGTCCGAGGTTCAGCGTGAACAAGCCCGTCACCGGCAAAACGCTGCACAGGATCAACGCCAGCACCCAGTCCTGGATGAACATCACAACCCCAAGGCCGATGATGGTCAGGACATCGCGCACCAGGCCTTGCATTGATCGCGTCACACTTTCCCGCACCAGCAAGGCGTCGTTGAGAAACCGGGCCGAGAACTGACCCGAGTGCATGGCGTTCAGCCGTCCCAAATCATAATGCGTGATCTTGGCGAACATGGCGACCTGGAGATCGTTGATCACCCCCTGGCCCACTCTGGCCAGCGACACGTTGCTGAAATACGAGACGATGGCCTTGAGGGACATGATGGAGAGCAGCACGCCGGGAACAACAAACAGCATGTCCGGCTCGCGCACCGCCGGTGGAACCGGAAACAGCGTCCTGACGACCACCTCCAGAAAATACGCCATCCCGCCCGTCAGCGAGGCCTCAACGACCATCAACCCCACGATCAAGGCGACGACGGACCCGTACGGCCGGACGAAATCGTTCGCCAACCGAACGAGCGGTCCTGTTGCTCGCTGTGCTACGAGTTTAAGTGCCAT
>JANOFD010000388.1:0-8835 GCA_031413455.1 Rhodobiaceae bacterium | reverse complement strand
GATGCCTTCCTGGGCGTCGCGTAACGCGGTGACGGAGACCACCGCCGGGAAGCGGCTTCCATCCTTGCGAATGTAGGTGAGCTCGTAAATATCTTCGATGCCGCGCGAAGCCTTGAACACTAACGCCTCGAAGCCCGGTGTGATCGGCGTTCCGAGTTCAAGGCTCAGCGTTGCGGCGCGCGTGACCAGCTCCCGCGGATCGGAAATGTCGGCCGGCGTGATCTTGTTCATCACCTCGGCGGCCGTGTAACCCAGCATGCGCTCGGCGCCGACGTTGAAGATCTGGATGACACCCTTGGCGTCAGTGGCAATGCTCGAGAAGTTGGCGCTGTTGAAGATCGCGCTCTGCAGCGCGCCAGCCTTCAACAGCGCCTCTTCGGCCTGTCCGGGTGCTGTGGTGTTGGGGATTTTGGAAGTACCAATGCGGCCTTTGGCTTCGTCGAGTTCGTTGGTTATGGTGTCGCCTCAGGTTTGAATTTGGAGTCTCCGCCTTTTCGAGAGCAAATGCACGACAAATGACGATTTGGATGGACGAGCTCCGGTAGGACAACTCGGCCGGCTTTTTTAAACGTGCGCGGCGAGCTTAAGTTCCCTAAACTGGATATTTATTCTTTTGGCGCTGTTGCTGAACCGAGGAGTCGCTTGGCGGTCGGAAAAATCCGCGGCGCTCACCGAGGAACGAATCTGGACGATTGTCGTTGTTGGTTCATTCGCGCTTGGACGGTCCTGCTGCGCGTTGAACATTTGGAGGATTTTACCATGCTTGGTTGGGCAATCACGTTCTTCGTCATCGCGGTCGTTGCGGGTCTGTTTGGATTCGGCGCTATCGCATCTGCGTCGGCCGGCATCGCGCAGCTCATCTCTTTTGCTTTCGTCGTGCTGTTCGTTCTCAGCCTCATATTCGGCATTGTCCGGTCTCCACCAGCCGCGTGATTTTGGCGGTGGAAGCGAGACGCAAAAAGCGCCCCATTCGTGGGGCGCTTTTGATTGTGGGGCGCTGCGGGAAACGCAATATTTATTCGGCTAGTAACGCTAGTATCGGACGGCCGCCCGCAGCCGCAATTGATCGATGGTCATTGTGGTTTTCAGCGGTTCGCCGCCGCGCGTAAAGGCAAGTGCGGAGACGCGCACGGCGACGAGTTTAATGCCGCCGCCCGCGCTTTCAACTTTTAAAACCGCATAGCGCGCTTCGCCGATCGGCGAGAGCAGGATATCGTGGACTGACGCGACAGTGCGCCCGCCGGGTCCCGAGACGGACGATGCCAGCAAGCGTGCCACCGTCTTGACAGCGGGGTTCTTGAAGCTCTCGTTCATCGCTTCGATGCGCGAGACGAAGGCGCCGTCGGCGGCGGTATCAAGCTGACCTTCCGTCACGTTCGTGCGCGCCTTCAGCGAACCGTCGGGCGAGCGCGTTACCGTGATGAGCCGAGGCTTCACCGGTACCCTGTCGGCGCCTATTCCTAAGAACCCGCCGTCTTCAACCACGAACGCGGCTAAAAAGTTGTCGGTGCCGATGACGACGTCGGAGATGCGTCCGACTTTGCCTTCCTTGGCGTTTTCGACGGCAGTGCCGATCAGCTGCTTGCCCGAGAGTGCGGAGGGCAGGGCCGCCGGCAGCAGGATGTCCTTCGTGCCTTCAGTCATTGCGTCGAACGCTTTGACGGTTGCGTCCCAGGCTTCGCGCGCGCCTTTCTTCAATGCCTTCCAGGCATCGCTTGCGGCATCTGCGATTTGTTCGCCGGTGGATTTATTGTTGTCTGCCGCGAATGCTGGCAGCGGCGCCGTCGCGATCAGCGTCACGGCCACGAAGGCCGTCAGAATGCGTTTCATTGCGTCTTCTCCTGTCCGATTTGATGCGTCATCGCAGAGGCGATCACACAAAAGGGACTAACGCGTGGGATGGTGCGGGGTTCCGGCTTCAAGCGCGTCTGCGACAAACAGCGCGAGTGGGAAGCGGAGGTGCAAGTGGCCCTTCCAACTTCCCGCGTCTCAAGCGCTTTCGGCTAAGCTTCAATACGGCGCGTCGCTGTCCCGCCGAACAGGTCGCCAAAGATGAGCCCACCAAGCCATAGAAGCAGTGTCAACACGACGACGCGTGTGAAGAGCGTCATCAGCGTCAGCGCGATTGCTGTATCACCGACGACCAATCCGAACAGCGCCGAAGGTTGGCCATAGCCAAGCGTGGCTTCCGCGCCATCCATCACCAAGTATTTTAGGCTTCCGGCAGCCTGGACGAACGCTTGCACCCAATCGGGCGTAAACCAGACCATGAGACCGAGCATGACAAAGGAGAGAAAGAAAGAGGCGATGCTCCGCCATGTTTGTCCGACAAAATGACTTAGAGGTTGCATGCGCGGCTGCCTTTCTTTGTTGCTCCACCGCTGTGCCGCGATGGAAATATCCGACCGATTGAAGACCTATGCACTTCGAATGAAAAGGCGGCCCGTCACTATACCGAAGACCGCGCCGCCGATATGGGCCAAATAGGCGATGCCGCCGGCGTTGGCTTGGGTCGTTTCAGTGGTAACGCTGATCACCTGCGTCACGATCCAAAGCCCGATGAGCACAATCGCCGGTATGGACACGATGCGCGCGGTGGGTGCCAAGATGAGCGTTCGGATCTGATCGCGCGGATAGGTGACGAGGAACGCGCCCATGACCGCCGCAACTGCGCCGCTGGCGCCCAACGACGGGACTGTAGAATTCGGATCCCCGTACATTTGTGCTGCCATTGCCACCGCGCCGCCCAGCAAATAGAAGATGACAAAACGGAACTGGCCCATGGCGCTCTCCATCGGCGGCGCAAAGGCCCAGAGAAACACCATGTTGCCGATGATGTGCATCCAGCCACCGTGCAGGAACATCGAGGTGACAACGGTTTCGAGATGACGCCCATGCGTGATGTCGTTTGCGACCGCCGACCATCGTAGGACAAACGCCTCGCCTTCGGTCAACTCGAGATAGAACACACCCGCGTTGATCAGAATGACCAGCACAGTGACGAACGGCACGCCGGTGATGCCGCGCGATACACTGCCAAGTGGAAACACGGCATTCTCCCTCCGTTAATCGTCCCATTCAAGTAAACGCGCCAAACTGTGCCGAGTTCCGGCCGGCGCTTCGGATCAGCGGTGTTCGAGGGGAACCTTTGGTTGATCGCGGGGTTCTCTCTCGGCAAGTCCAAAAGGAGGATATGTCATGACTACCATCATTGAACGGCCCAGTGGCGGGAGCGACGGCGGGACCGCCGCGCTCGCCGTGATCGTCGCCGTGATCGCCATCGCTGTAATCGCCATGTTTGCCTTCGGCCCGTTCGGCCAGCCGCCCGCTGATACGAATTTGACCATCGAAACACCGCCGGCCGCAATGGCACCAACCGCGCCGATGGCACCAACGGCACCGACAGCGCCGACGGCACCGCAGGCCGCTCCGGCCGACCCTGAACCGGCTCCCCCGCCGGTAGAATAATCAGTCAATCCGGTCGCAGGTGCATTCATTTGCGCCTGCGACTGCGGATCCGATGAGCACACGTGCGCTCTTGTGGCGCGGCGCCTGTGGCCCGGAACATTAGGGCGGCGTCTGCGTTTCCTTGTGACGGACCGGAGGTCTTGAACAGGGGGGGCGCATGAAATCGCTTTTGGTAAGGATGTTTCGCCGGATCGTTAAATCAGGGCGGATTTCGATTGTCGGCCACGACGGGACGATTGCCGAAATTGGGGACCCAGGCGCAACCCCGCTTGTCATGAGGATTCACGACAAGCGGTTGGCGTTCGACTTGTTACGCGATCCCCATATGGCTTTCGGCGAAGCCTACATGGATGGGCGCTTCACAATCGAGAATGGCGACATCGCCGACCTGCTGGAGCTGATCACGCGAAATTTGGGCACAGGATTCGGTGGCGGTCATCTGGCCTGGATTGCTCGCCTGCGCGCATTTGGCCGGCGGTTTAACCGGCGCAATTCAGGGTCGCTTGCCAAGCGCAATGTTGCCCATCACTACGATTTGTCGGGTGGTCTCTATGACCTTTTTCTCGATCACGACAAGCAGTATTCCTGCGCGTTCTTTGAATCACCAAACGACACGCTAGAAACGGCGCAGCTCAACAAGAAACACCGAATTGCGGCCAAACTCGCGCTGGAACCGGGGCAAACTGTCTTGGATATCGGATCGGGCTGGGGCGGATTGGGAATCTTTCTCGCTTCGATCGCTGCGGTTGACGTCACGGGCGTAACGCTTTCATCCGAGCAGCTCAAAGTCGCGAATGCTCGCGCGGAAAGCGTCGGCGTAGGCAATCGCGTTCGCTTCCGTCTCGAAGACTATCGCAGCCTCAACAGCAAATTCGACCGGATCGTCTCCGTGGGCATGTTCGAACAGGTCGGCGCCGGTCACTACGATAAGTATTTCCAACAGATCGCACAGCTGCTCAACGACGACGGCGTTGCACTCGTTCACTCGATCGGCCGCAGTGATGGGCCCGGTTCGACAAATCCCTGGATTGCCAAATACATATTCCCAGGCGGCTATGTGCCCGCGCTGAGCGAAGTGCTGCCTGCGGTGGAGCGGGCAGGGCTCATCGTCACGGACATTGAAATTCTGCGCCTGCACTATGCGAAGACGCTTGCCGAATGGCGACGCCGCTTCACCGCCAATCGGGAGCGCGCGAAACGCCTGTACGACGAGCGATTCTGCCGGATGTGGGAGTTCTATTTGGCAGGCGCGGAAATGGCTTTTCGCCACCAGGGACAGATGGTGTTCCAGATGCAGCTAACGAAGAGCGTCGATGCGTTGCCAATCGTGCGCGACTACATGATGCCGATCAAGACAGCGGCACAAACGCGTGCAAGTGAAGCAGTCATGGATACCCGAACGTCAGGTGAAGGCGCCCGGAACTATTGAGGGCGCGGCGCTGCGAAACAGCGCTTCAGGACTGCTCGAGAACAGCCACCATGCGGTCAAGAGCGACCATCTTGGTCGAAATCATGTCGCGCGTTGCCGCCGCGTCGGTGTCGGTCCACTGGCTCATATCGCGCAGCTCTTGCATGCGCGTCCGGTAGTACTCGATGTGTCCCAGGCGTTCTCCGGGGGTCATTCCGATAACGCTGCTCAACGCCAGCCGGCCGAATTTACGCATAGATTGTCTCCACGTTTCCCGTTGAAAACGTGCATTCGGGGATTTGGTTCCGCGCCGGGAACTCTTTTTCTTGTGCCGCGTTGTCTCCCTAGACTGTTAATACAGTTGGAACTTGGGCCTGTGCCTGTGGGGGGTGTTAGTGGGAACGTCGATCAAATCATTCGTCGCAGCGGTGGCACTGCTGTTTGTCACCGCTTGCGTTGTGCCCAAAGATTTCGATACCGGCGGTGAAATCCGGGCGGTGCATGCAGACGTTTCAGCCTTGGCAATGCCAAAGACGGTCTACTTTGCAACCACGCGCTGTAGGGATGATCTTGCTGCTGGTGCGCCGGGCACCAAGGAGGAGCTGTTTAGCAAGCGTTGCTGGGATGAGGACCTCAAGAACGAGGAGATGTTGCGCCTGGGCTTCGGTATGGCCGACAGCGGCACGGTCACATGCGGTTCGGCAGCCGTTATGGTCATGCCGCCAAACGCTGACGACGAGGCAGCGACCACAGTCAGCTCGCCGGTGTCGCTCACATGCGGCGATGATTTCGCTGCTTTGCGGCAAGTGGTACAGAACACGATTTGCCGCTGCGCGCTGGTCTTCGTGCATGGCTACAACACGACCTTTGCTTTTGGGGTGAAGCGCCTGGCGCAGCTGGCACTTGATCTGTCTTACGAGGGCGCACCAATCCTGTTCAGTTTCGCCGCCGCAGGACGATTTGGCGACTACATCAACGACACCGAGGCGGGAGAGCTTGCGGCGCCTGCACTTCATCGACTGTTGGTTGCCTTGTCACGGAGCGACGCTGCGCCCGCACCGTCCCTCGACGTCATCGCGCACAGCATGGGCGCGCGGCTCACATTGCGCGCTATGAACGAGAGCAACGCGCCGGCGCTGCGTTTTGTCGTCCTGGCAGCACCTGATGTCGACACGACCGCATTCCTGCGCTTAGCTGAAAAGGCAGCGCCGCATGTTCAGCGTCTGACGGTATACACTTCGAAATTCGACGTCGCCATGTCGGCATCGACGTCCTTGCACTCCGGACGATCGCGCGTCGGAGAAGGGCTGAGTGCTTCGGTGGCGAAAGATCTCTCTCGAACCGAAATTATCGATGCGACGGACAGGGCGACAGATCCTTACGCGCATTCCTACTTCGCGGAGTCAATGGTGATGGTCGACGATATTCGGGCGGCGTTGGCCGGTAAACCGGCGACAGAGCGCAATCGTCTCATCTGCAATCCCACCGGCCCACATTCCGTCGTCGTATGTAAAATGCCGTGTCCGGAAGGGGCAACATGCGGGCCCAGCTTCTACCAGCGCTCCCTGCACTGGTTGCTTGATTGAGACTTAGACATGAAAGGCCTGGAATTTTCCATTACAGTTCGCGTGCTCGTGGTACTCGCTTTGATAATAAGCGCGGGCTTTGCCGCAGGCGTGTTGTGGTACCAGGGTCCAGAGGCCTGGCTCATTCGCACGGCGCTGATCGGTGTATGGTTTGCGTTCGCTATTGTCTGTGCGGTCGGGCTGTTTCGTGGGACAAGCGCACGCGTTCTGATCGGCTATGGGGCGGCCTTCGCAGCGCTCGTTTTGTGGTTTGCCCTGATCGAACCGCGCAACGACCGCGTTTGGTCGCCCGAGATGGCGCGTACGCTAACCTATACGCATGATGGCAATAGCATTGTCGTATCCAACGTTCGCAACTTTAACTGGACAGGCCCCGCAGCAGCCGTCGAACGCTGGGAAGAGCGCCGTTACGACCTGAACGCCCTTGAATCCGTCGACGTGCTCTCGCTCTACTGGAAGGGCCCGCAGATCGCGCACACCTATTTCAGCTTCGTGTGGGAGACCGGCGAAGCACTCTCGATTTCGGTCGAGATCCGCAAGGAAATGGGTGAGGCCTATTCCCCGATCGCCGGCTTCTTTAAAGCCTACGAGCTTTCGATCCTGGCCGGGGACGAGCGCGACTTCTATGGTTGGCGCATCTTCTTCCCGAAAGAGGACATTCAACTGTTCCGCACCCGAGCAACGCCACAAGAGGCGCGCACGCTTCTCCTGGCGCTACTGGATAGTGCGAACGAGTTGGCCAAGACGCCTGTCTTCTACAACACACTCACTGAAAACTGCACCACTGAAGTCTGGATGCTCACTGAAGCGCTCGGCGCAGGGTCTCCAATTGACCAACGCATCCTGGAGTCAGGATATCTGCCGGAGTTTCTTTACGACCTGAAGATTCTCGACACCGCGCGCCCGCTAACGATGCTTCGCGACCGGGGACACATAATGCCTGCCGCGCGCGTGGCGACCAACCGAGGACTTGTGGGTCCGGCATTCTCGAGGGCTATCCGCCAACGCGTGCCGCCATTTTCGACCATACCGCGTTAGTGCTCTACAAACCTGGGGATGGGTTCCACTGCTATGGTGTGCGCTCGAAATCGTCACCAAATATAGGCTTTACTTAATTTCACGAGTCCGCTGGATATGGCCTGACTAAACTGGCACACTTGATGCTTCAGTCGCTTAAGTGTGCGGACGCTCAGAATCAAAGGAAAGATTTCCCATGACGGCATTTGAAAGCCTTTCATATCCCGTCTCGTTTACACCCTCAGTGGTGAACATGATGCTTGACGCCCTTTCGGAAGCCCGGCGTATTTTGACCGCAAAGGGAGTGCATCCAGACGCGGTCGCGGAACCGGCAGTGCGGGAGATTCTCGCGAAGGGTATGATTCAAACAGCAGAACTCGGCGAACGCGATCCGGCCCGGCTGCGCGATGCCGCTGTGGCTCACTACATGAGCCAAAGCCCTTTGGTCTAAAGCGGCCAGATCATCGGTACCATCAGTATGGCCACGGCGTAGATCAACACCGTCAGCGGAAATCCCACTTTGAAAAAGTCCGAAAAGCGATAGCGACCCGGACCATATACCATCAGGCATGACGGTTCGAGCGGCGTCAGATACGAGCAGCTTGCGGCAACCGCGACCATCATGGCGAAGGTGCGGGGATTCAATTCCATCGCTTGCGCCGTTGCGATTGCAATGGGAACAACTACGATTGCCGCCGCCTGGTTAGACATGGGCTGGGTCAGCGCCAGCGTCAGCGCGAAGAAGCAGGACAGCATCACCCAGGGCGGTTGATCGCCAGCGACGGCGATGAGTTGCTGCGCCAGGAAGCGACCTGTCCCGGTGGTGTCCATTGCGGTGCCCAGGGAAAAAAGCGCGCCGATGAGAATGAGCACTTTCCATTCGACTTGCCGGTAGGCTTCCTCGGGCGAAATGCAACGCGTCAGGAGCATCAGAAACGCGCCGCCCAACACTGCAACAGCCAATGGTACCAATTTGAATGTCGCGACCGCCAGAGCAAGCGCAAAGATCATGGCGGCGAGCGGCGCGCGTTCCACATTCAGTCGCGTATGGTCCACACCGCCAAATATGCTGAACAAATTGCCCTGCTCCAATGCCTTTACGTTCTCGGGCTTTCCCTGCAGCAACAACACGTCGCCCAAGCGCAGGGCAACGCGGCTCAGCCTTTGGGGTATGACTGAGCCGCCACGATTGATGGCCAGAACCTGCAAGCCGTAACGATCCTTGAATTCTGCACCTTTAAGGGTCGCGCCGATCAGCGGCGAATTCGGTAACAGGGTGCCTTCGACAATCGTTTGCGCGTCGCCGGCAGTTACATCATCGGCATGACGGACATCAGCACGAAGCTCGACGCCGGC